>DATFFV010000189.1:0-14942 GCA_035249885.1 Gammaproteobacteria bacterium
GATCGACAAGCCCGGCGGCGATCTCGATCGCATTCGCAGGGAGCTTTCGAGCTACGAGCTGATTTCCGAGGAGTGGGGCGGCGAGACGCTGTTCGTCAAGGTTTCGGCGGTCACGGGCGAGGGTGTCGACAAGCTTCTCGAGTCGCTGCTGCTCCAGGCGGAGCTGCTCGATCTCAAGGCCGTCGATACGGGGCCTGCATCCGGCGTCGTGCTCGAAGCGAGCCTCGAGCGCGGCCGCGGCGCCGTCGCGACCGTCCTCATCCACCAGGGCAAGCTGCAAATCGGCGACATCCTGCTCGCAGGACGGGAGTACGGCCGCATTCGCGCCATGTTCGACGAAAACGGCAAGGCGATCCCGTTCGCAGGCCCGTCGACGCCCGCCGTCGTGCTCGGCCTCTCGGGAACGCCGCTGGCCGGCGACGACGTGCAAGTGGTCGCCGACGACCGGCAGGCGCGCGACGTCGCGCAATTTCGCGAGGCCCGGGAGCGCGAGTCGAAGCTCGCTCATCAGCAAGCCTCTAAGCTCGAGAACATCTTCAGCCAGATGGGGACCGGCGGCACGCCGAGCATTCAGCTGCTCATCAAGGCCGACGTTCATGGCAGCGCGGAAGCGTTGCGCGACGCGCTCGAGAAGATCTCGTCGGAATTGGTCAAGGTCACCGTCGTCGGCTCCGGCGTCGGCGGCATCACCGAGTCGGACGTGCAGCTCGCCGCGACCTCGAAGGCCATCATCATCGGCTTCAACGTGCGCGCGGACACGGCGGCGCGCGGCGCCATCAAAGAGACCGGCGTCGATATCCGCTACTACAGCATCATTTACGAGGCCATCGACGACATCAAAGCCGCGGCCGGCGGCCTTTTGGCGCCCGAGGTGCGCGAGCAGATCGTGGGCCTCGCCGAGGTGCGCGAGGTCTTCCGCTCGCCGAAGTTCGGCAACGTCGCGGGCTGCATGGTCGTCGACGGCTACGTGCGCCGCAGCAATCCGATCCGCGTGCTGCGCAACAACGTCGTCATCTACGAAGGGCAGCTCGAATCGCTGCGGCGCTTCAAGGACGACGTCAACGAGGTGCGAGCCGGCACCGAATGCGGTATTGGCGTGCGCAACTACAACGACGTCAAGGCCGGCGATCAAATCGAGTGCTACGAGCGGACGGAGATCGCGCGTAAGATGGCGTAATGCCGCGCGAGTTCACCAGAAGCCAAAGGGTCGCCGCCGAGATACAGCGACTGCTCAACGAGCTGCTGCTCGCGGAGGTCAAAGATCCGCGGCTCACGGACGCGCGGATCACCGAAGTCGAGGTCAGCGGCGACCTGAGCCTCGCGACGGTCTTCTTCAACACGCTCGGGCTCGACGACGACCCTGCGCCGATCAAGGAAGGTTTCGAGCAGGCGCGCGGCTTCTTTCGCAGTCGCGTGGCCAAAACGCTACAGCTCCGGCGCGTCCCCGAGCTGCGCTTCCGCCACGACACGACCGCCAAGAGGGCGATCGAGCTCGGCCAACTCATCGACGACGCCCGCGGTATCGGACGCAGCGACCGCTGACCCCCGGCCCGTGCAGAGCCTCCGATCAGCGAACGGCGAGTGGTTCGGGCTCTTGCTGCTCGACAAACCTGAAGGTGTCTCGTCGAATCGCGCCCTGCAACGCGCCAAGCGCCTGTTCGGCGCCGCCAAGGCGGGCCACGGGGGCAGCCTCGACCCGCTGGCCACGGGCATGCTGCCGGTCTTCTTCGGCGCCGCCACGGGGCTCGCGGGGCACCTGCTCGCCGCCCGCAAGACCTATCGTGTCACGGCCAAGCTCGGCCAGGCGACGACCACCGGCGACGCCGAAGGGGAGGTAACCGAGGACCGCTCGCACGAGCCTGAGCCCGAGCCCGAGCGCATCGCCGCGGCGCTTACGGCCTTCACGGGCGAGATCGAGCAGGTCCCACCCATGTTTTCGGCGCTCAAGCGCGACGGCGTGCCCCTGTATCGCCTCGCTCGTGCCGGCGTCGTCGTGGAGCGCGCGCCGCGGCGCGTGACCATCGAGGCGCTCACGCTCGAAGCCTATGAGTGGCCGGCGTTGACGCTGACCGTTCGGTGCTCGAAGGGTACTTATGTCAGAACCCTTGTCGAGGACGTCGCGAAGGCGGCCGGCACCGTGGCTCACGTGACCGCGCTGCGCCGCTTGTCCATCGAACCGTTCGCCGAGGACGCGATGCGGACGTTCGCGACGCTCGAAGCGGCGGCCGGTGAGGGACAGGGCGCCTTGGAACGCTGCCTCCTGGCGCCGGACGCGGCGCTGACGCGTTGGCCCGCCGTGCACCTGCCGAGTGTAGAGGCGACGCGGCTGGCCCAGGGCCAGGCCGTGCCGGCCCCGAATTCGGCGGCGGGGCGCGCCAAAATCTACGATGGCGACGGCCGCTTCATCGCGATCGGCACCGTGAACGACGGGTCTTTGCGCCCGGATCGGGTGTTTCACCGTTAACTGCTTGGAGCGACACCGAATATTTCGGTATGATGCGCGCCTTCCACGAGTAGGCTGAATATCGGCTGCTGAGTACGGCAGCCCCAGAGGAATCGCTGAATGACTCTCAAATCGGCACAAAAGTCCGAAATCATCACCCAGTACGGCCGCACCGCGACCGATACGGGGTCGCCCGAGGTGCAAGTCGCTTTGCTCTCGGCGCGCATCAATCAACTCTCCGACCATTTCACCGGCAACGAGAACGACCATCACTCGCGCCGGGGACTGCTAAAAATGGTGAATCAGCGGCGCAAGCTGCTCGACTACATCAAAGAGACCGATCAAGGAAAGTATCAAGACTTGATCGGTCGCCTAGGTCTGAGGCGTTGACCCGAATTTTTCGCTGTTCAGAGCCGGTCCGTCCGGCTCTGAACGTTTTGGTGCGACTAAAGGAAAAACATGAGAGCTAGCAGAACCTTCAAGTACGGTGCGCACGACGTCACCATCGAAACCGGCGTCATTGCCCGCCAAGCGGACGGCGCCGTCCTCGTCAACATGGCCGACACGGTCGTGCTCGTCACCGCCGTCGGCGACAAGAAAGACGTCGCAGGCCGGGACTTCTTCCCGCTGACCGTGAACTACCAAGAGAAAACCTACGCCGCCGGCAAGATCCCCGGCGGCTTCTTCAAGCGCGAAGGACGCCCAAGCGAGAAGGAAACTCTGACCTCGCGGCTCATCGATCGCCCGATTCGCCCGCTGTTCCCCGCGGGTTACCGCCGCGACGTGCAGGTTATCGCGACCGTGCTCTCGATGAACACGGAGATCGATCCTGACATTCCGGCGCTGCTCGGCGCCTCGGCCGCGCTCGCGTTGTCCGGATTGCCGTTCATGGGTCCGATCGGCGCTGCGCGCGTCGGCTACAAGGACGGCCAGTATGTTTTGAACCCGACGGCCGCGGAGCTGCAGCAGTCGAAGCTCAACCTCGTGGTCGCCGGCACGCAAGACGCGGTGCTCATGGTGGAGTCGGAGGCCGATCGCTTGCCTGAGGACGTCATGCTCGGCGCCGTCATGTTCGGCCACCAGCAGATGCAAGTGGCGATCGAAGCCGTCCGCTCCCTCGCGAAAGAAGCGGCCCGCCCGGCCATCGTTTGGACCGCGCCGGCCGAGGACAAGGCGTTGTCGTCCGGTATCGCCAAGTTCATCCCGGCCATCACCGACGCCTACGGCATCGCGGAGAAGCAGGTTCGTTACGCCAAGATCGGGGAGCTCAAGAAGCAGTGCGTCGCCGAGCTCACGGCTCGCGAAGGCAACACCTGGACGCCGGCGCAGATCGACGCGGAATTCCACGACGCCGAGAAGAACGTCGTGCGCAGCCGCATCATCGCCGGCAAGCCGCGCATCGACGGCCGCGATACCAAGACCGTTCGCAAGATCGACGTCCAAGTGGGCGTCCTGCCGCGCACGCACGGCTCCGCGGTGTTCACGCGCGGCGAGACGCAAGCGTTGGTCGTCACGACGCTCGGCACCGGCCGCGACGCACAGATCATCGACGCGCTCGAAGGGGAGCGTAAAGACCAGTTCATGCTCCACTACAACTTTCCGCCGTACAGCGTTGGCGAGACAGGGTTTATGGGCTCGCCCAAACGTCGCGAAATCGGCCATGGCCGGCTCGCGCGCCGCGGTGTCGAGGCCATCATGCCCGACATGGCGACGTTCCCGTACGTCATCCGCGTGGTCTCCGAGATCACGGAGTCGAACGGCTCGAGCTCGATGGCCTCGGTCTGCGGCACCAGCCTCTCGCTCATGGACGCCGGCGTGCCGACCAAGGCGCCCGTCGCGGGCGTCGCCATGGGCCTCATCAAGGAAGACGAGAACTTCGTCGTGCTGACCGACATCCTCGGCGACGAGGACCACTTGGGCGACATGGACTTCAAGGTCGCCGGCACCTCCGATGGCGTCACGGCGCTGCAGATGGACATCAAGATCTTCGGCATCACGCGCGAGATCATGGCCGCGGCGCTCGCCCAAGCGCGCGACGGCCGGCTGCACATTCTCGGTGAGATGAACAAGGTGCTCAGCAAGCCGCGCGAGAAAATGTCGGAGTGGGCGCCCACGATCATCACGATCAAGATCGACCCCGAGAAGATCCGCGACGTCATCGGCAAAGGCGGCGCCGTCATCCGGGCCATCACCGAGGAGACGGGCGCGACGATCGACATCGAGAACGACGGCACCGTCAAGATCGCCTCCGTCGACGGCAAGGCCGGCCGAGCGGCCGTCGAGCGCATCAAGCTCATCACGGCCGACGTCGAGGTCGGGCGCATCTATGAGGGCAAGGTCGTGCGGCTCATGGACTTCGGCGCCTTCGTCCAGATCCTGCCGGGCCGCGACGGCCTCGTGCACATCTCGCAGATCTCGAACGACCGCGTCGAACGCGTCAGCGACAAGCTCAAGGAAGGCGACGTGGTGCGCGTCAAAGTGCTCGAGGTCGACCGTCAGGGTCGAGTACGTTTGAGCATGCGCGACGTCGACGCCGCCTAGATTTTTGGTATCGCCCGGATCCCGCGCAGGTGCGCGGGATCCCAGCGTTCGATTGCCCACTCCCACAGCACGCGCGGCCGCTCGCGCGTCAACTCGTTCGGGACGCCTACCCCGAGCCATCGCAACAGCTCCGCCGCAAGGCCCGGCTCGCGCCCGGTCACGGCGGCAGCCCCCGTCTGCTTCGAGAGCTTCTGGCCATGCGCGTGGACGACCACGGGCAGATGGCAGTACTGCGGCGTCGGCAGCTTCAGCGCGCGCTGCAAATGACAATGGACCGGCGTCGAGTCGAGCAGATCGACGCCGCGGACCACGTTCGTCACGCGCTCCTCGGCATCGTCGACGACGACCGCGAGGTGGTAGGCCGGCAACTCGTCGCGACGCATGACCACGTAGTCGCCCGTGGTCGCGGCGAGATCCGTCTCGCTCGGCCCCTGGAGCTCGTCGGCGAGCGTGAGGGTCCCGGGCTCGACGCAGACGCGAATCGCGGCGTCGCCGGCCGGTAGCCGGCGCTCGCGGCAGGTGCCCGGGTAGCGGCCCGGCTGGCCGTCGTTACCGGCGCGAATCTCGCTGCGCGAGCAGCGACAGCGAAACGCGAGGCCCGCGGCGAGCAGCGATAACGCCACGTCGCGGTACACGGCCAAGCGCGTGCTCTGAAAAACAACCTCGCCGTCCCACTCGAGCTCGAAGGCTTCGAGCGTGCGCAGGATGTCGTCGGCGGCACCCGGCACTTCGCGCGGCGGATCGATGTCCTCGATGCGCACGAGCCATTGCCCGCGCGCTCGTCGCGCGTGCAGGTAGCTCGCCACGGCGGTGGCGAGCGACCCCAAATGCAAGGGGCCGGTGGGAGAGGGGGCGAAGCGGCCGACGTAACCCAAGGGTCGGCCGGCGCCTCAGCGGTACTGGTCCTCGCGGTCGCGGAACTGCCGCTCGGCGAGCTCGCGTCGCTCCTGGGCCTCGACGCACAGCGTGGCCACGGGGCGAGCCTCGAGCCGGCGCAGGCCGATCTCGTCGCCCGTCTCCTCGCAGAAGCCGTACGAGCCGTCCTCGATGCGCCCGAGCGCCGAGTCGATTTTTTTCAGAAGCTTACGCTCTCTATCTCGAGTGCGAAGCTCGAGGCCGAACTCGGACTCCTGCGTGGCCCGGTCGTTCGGATCGGGGAAATTCGCCGCATCGTCCTTCATGTGCAGCATCGTCCGATCCACTTCCTCCATGAGCTCGCGCTTCCATGCGAGCAGCAGCTCGCGGAAGTGCTCGAGCTGGGCCTTGTTCATGTACTCCTCACCGCGCTTCGGCTGATAGGGCGTAAAGCCCTTGACCGGGCCGCTGAGGAGATTGGCGCCGCGGCGCCTCGACAGAGTCGGAGGCGGGAGCGGTCTCGACGCCGGCCGTACCGGCGGTATCGGGCCTAGGCCCGGTCTTTTCGGTGGGGTAGCGATCGTCTTCTTCCCTGATGGTTTAGGTAGTGCCTTCGGCGCGGCCGCCTTCGGCGCGAGCTTTTTGCTGCTCGCGCGCTTGGCCGCGCTCCCTGCTTTGCTCGAGAACTTCGATTTCGACCGGCTGGGCCGGCTCGTCGCCGCCTTCCTTACCAGCCTTTTCTTGCTGGAAGGTGTCTTTTTCTTGGCGGTTGCTTTCTTCGCGGACATGGCCTTTGCCTCTAAGACCCTCACAACGAGCCGGCGATTATACAGACGCATCGAGGGAGCGGAAGGCCCAAAAACGTCAACTTGGGGCCTCCGGCAAAGCGATGGCCGCGGGGGGGCGCCACCGAGGCTGCTTGTGCTCGGCGACGACCGTCGTATAGATGCCGCCTCGCACGTTGAACTCGGCCCTCAAGCGAATGAAACGCGGCTCCATGAGGCGCACGAGGTCGTCGAGGATGTGATTCGTGACGGCCTCGTGGAAGGCCCCTTGGTCGCGGTACGACCAGATGTAGAGCTTCAGCGATTTCAACTCGACGCACTTGGCATCGGGCACGTACTCGAGATTGAGAGTCGCGAAATCCGGCTGACCGGTTTTCGGACAAAGACACGTGAACTCCGGGATCCGCATCCTAATGGTGTAGTCGCGCTCCGGGTTCGGGTTCGGAAACGTCTCGAGACTATTTTGCGACGGGCGAGTGACGGGCTTGCGAGCCACAATAGCGGTTCCGATTCGACGCTGAGAACGACGGGCGCGGCCGTCGCTTTTGGATTGCTTTTTACTCTACACTACGGCCGTCGAGGCGGCCATTGCGGCTTGCCGTCACTCGACCACATCGGGGTTACTCTTTGCGCCTGAGTAAGATCAAGCTTTCGGGCTTCAAGTCTTTCGTTGACTCAACTACCGTCAAGTTCCCGAGCAACTTGATGGGCATCGTCGGCCCCAACGGCTGCGGTAAATCCAACATCATAGACGCGATCCGCTGGGTGCTCGGCGAGGCCTCGGCCAAGACGCTGCGCGGCGATTCGATGGTCGACGTCATCTTCAACGGCTCCACGAACCGCAAGCCCGTGGGACTCGCGAGCATCGAGCTCACGTTCGACAACTCCGACGGCACCATCACGGGCCCGTATGCGGGCTACAACGAAGTGGCCGTCCGCCGAGTCGTCTCGCGTGACGGCACGTCGCAGTATTACTTGAACAACGCGCGCTGCCGGCGCAAAGACATCACGCACATCCTGCTCGGCACGGGTGTCGGCTCGCACGGGTATTCGATCATCGAGCAAGGCATGATCTCGCGGCTCGTCGAGGCGAAGCCCGAGGAGTTGCGCGGGTTCCTCGAAGAGGCGGCCGGCATCTCCAAGTACAAGGAGCGGCGGCGCGAGACCGAGCATCGCATCCACCACACGCGCGAGAACCTCGATCGCCTCAAAGACTTGCGCGACGAGATCGAGAAGCAGCTCACGCACCTCCAGCGCCAAGCCAAGGACGCGGAACGCTACAAGAACCTCAAAGCCGAGCAGCGCCGAGTCAATGCCGAGCTGTTGGCGCTACGGCTCGGCGCGCTGCGCGCCGAGGTGGCCGGGCACGAAAGTGCGCTGCGCGAACGCCAGCTCGCGCTCGAAGGCGCGGTGACGGCGCAACGCACGGCGGAAACCACGATCGAGAAGCTGCGCGTCGAGCTCGCCGATCGCAACGAGCGCTTCGGCGTCGTGCAGGGCAGCTACTACAAGGTCGGCGCCGAGATCGCGCGTCTCGAGCAGTCGCTACAGCACCGCAAGGAGCTGATTCAGCGCCAAGGCGAGGACCTGCGCGGCACCGAGCAGCAAGTCGCCGAGATCAACGCGCACATTCAGAGCGACCAGGTCGAGCTTCAGGAGCTCGAGCGAGTTTTGGGCGAGCTCGGGCCAGGCCTCGAGGAGGCCCATGCGGCGCAGCGCAGCTCGCAGCAAGCGCTCGAGCAGGCCGAGCGCGCCATGGAGCAGTGGCGGGAGCGCTGGGAACGTGCGGGCGAGGATCTCGCCGCCGCCGAGCGCGCGTTCTACATCGAGAACACGCGCCTCGAGCAGTTGGCCGAACAAGGCCAGCGTTTGGAGAAGGAACGTGAGAAGCACCGTGAAGAGCGCGAAGCGCTGAGCTTCGCCGAGATCGAGCAACGGCTCGAGGCGTCGGTGGCGGAAGAGGAGCGGATTTCGGCCGGCTGCGACAACGCAGTGCGCGCTCTCGACACGGTCTGGACGCAGATTCAGCAGCTCCGCGAGCAAGAGACCAAGATCTCGACCCACCTCGATCAGCTCCGCGAAAGCCTGCAAACCGATCGCGGCCGGCTCACGTCGCTCGAAGCGTTGCAGGAAGCGGCTCTCGGCAAGTCCACGGAGCAAGTCAATCGCTGGCTCACGGCACAGACGCTCGACGAGCGCGCGCGCCTGGCCCAAGCGCTCGTCGTGGAGAACGGTTGGGAGCGCGCCGTTGAAAGCGTGCTCGGTCCTTATTTGCAAGCAGTGACCGTCAAGAGCCTCGATAGCGTCGCTGCTGCCCTGCCCGAGATCGCAGACGGCGGACTCACGCTCATCGAGAGCGACGGCACTGCGGCTCCGGCGGCCGGCGCCGATACGCTGCTCGCGCGCACGAAAGGGCCCGCGGCCGTTGCCGCATTGCTGCGCGGGGTTCGCGTCGCCGATTCCCTGCGCGAGGCCGTGGCACGGCGCAACGAGCTCGCCGACGGCGAGAGTTTCGTCACGCGCGAGGGCGCGTGGGTCGGGCGGCGTTGGATTCGTCTGCACCGTAGCGACGATCCGCAGATCGGCGTTATCGCTCGCGGCGACGAGATAGAACGCCTGCGCGACGACACGCAAATCGCGGCTCGCCGCTCGGAAGAAGTGAGCAAGGCCCTCGCCGACACGCGTTTTCAGCTCGAGAGGCTCGAAGCAGCGCGAGCGCACGCACAAACCGAAGCGACGCGCCGCCAAGAGCTGCTCGCCGACGCGAAGGCCAAGCTCGGCGCCAGCCGCGCAGAGATCGACCAAGCGCGGCAGCGAGCCGCGGTGCTCGACCGCGCGGTCGCGGATCTCGCTACCGAGCAGCAGGCGCTCGTCACAGCCGTCGACGAAAGCACGGCGCGGCGCGCAGCGGCCACGAGCCGCCAGAACGACGTCGCCGCAATGCGCGACGACTTCGAGCGCGAGCGGCAGACGCATCTCGAGCGCGTCGCCGCGGCGCGCGCCGAAGCCGAGGCACAACGCGAAGCGGCGCAAGCCATTGCCATCCAAGTGGAGTCGCGCCGCAGCTCCCGCGAGTCGGCAAGCGCGGCGCTCGTGCGCGTTCAGGGCCAGCTCGCGCATCTCACGCGCCGGCAGCAAGAGCTTAAAGGGGCGATTCAATCAGGGGCCGAGCCGTTGCGCACCGAAGAGCAGTTACTCGTCGGCAAGCTCGACGAGCGGCTCACCGTCGAGGCCGAGCTCGGCAAGGCCCGCAAGGCCATGGACGAGATCGACACGCAGCTCCGCGAGACCGAGCAGCAGCGCAACGAGCGTCAAAAGGCCGTCAACGAGATTCGCGAGCTCGCCGACAACGTCCGGCTCGCCGTGCGTGAGTCGCAGGTGCGCGCCGAGACCGTCGGCGAGCAGTTCGCCGCGACCGGCTTCGTGCTCGAGGAGATCAACGCGGGCCTGCCGCCCGAAGCGACGGCGGCCGCGTGGGGCGAGACGTTCGAGAGCTTGGAGCGCAGGATTCAACGCCTAGGCGCCATCAACTTGGCGGCCATCGACGAGTTTCAGCAGCAGTCGGAGCGCAAGAAGTATCTCGACACGCAGTTCACGGATCTCACCGACGCGCTCGAGACGCTCGAGAACGCCATTCGCAAGATCGACCGCGAGACGCGTGCGCGGTTCACCGACACGTTCGAGAAGGCCAACCAAGGCTTGGGTCGCCTGTTCCCCCGACTCTTCGGCGGCGGCCATGCGTACCTCGAGATGGACGGAGAAGACGTGCTCGCCGCGGGCGTCACGATCATGGCTCGGCCGCCCGGCAAGAAGAACAGCACGATTCACCTGCTCTCCGGCGGCGAGAAGGCGCTCACGGCCGTCGCGCTCGTGTTCTCCATCTTCGAGCTCAACCCCGCGCCGTTCTGCCTGCTCGACGAGGTGGACGCTCCGCTCGACGACGCCAACGTCGGGCGTTTCTCCGAGCTTGTGAGGCAGATGGCGGAGCGCGTGCAGTTCGTGCTCATCACGCACAACAAGACCACCATGGAAGCGATGCACCAGCTCACGGGCGTCACCATGCAGGAGCCGGGCGTGTCGCGCATGGTGGCCGTAGACATCGACGAAGCAGTTCGACTCGCAGCGATGTAGCCAGAGCTCGCCATGCCGGACTTGCGCTGGGTACTTTTAGGCCTGGGTGCCTTCGTAGTTGTCGGAGTGTATCTCTGGAGCCGCGGCATCCTGGCGCGCGTGTTGCCCAAGCTGCCGCGCCGCGAGCAACGCACCGAGCCCAGCCTCGGCCTCGGTGACGAATCGGCGCCGGCCCCAGCCCCTGAAGAGCCCCCGTCGCTCGTCACGACCGTGTCCGCGGCGGAGCGCGCGCGGCCCGGGCCTGACCGAGTCGTGACGCTGCGCCTCATCCCGCGCGGCACCGAGCTCACGGCCGAGCGCGCCGTCACTGCGCTCCGCAACGCCGGTCTCCAGCACGGCCGCTACGCGATCTTCCATCGCGAGCTAGGCGCGAACCGCGAAGGGTTCAGTGTGGCGAGCCTCACCGAGCCGGGCTCGTTCGATCTCGACCACCTCGACGACAGCACGATCGCGGGGCTCAGCTTCTTCGTGGTGCTGCCGGGAGCGGGCGATCCCGTCGCGCGCTTCGACGCCATGGTCGAAACGGCGCGCGCCATGTCGGTCGTGCTGGCCGCGGATTTGTTCGACGAGCGTGGTAGCTCGTGGAGCAGCCAACGCGAGCGCTATTTGAGAGAAGAGCTCATCGAGTACCGGCATCAGGTCGAGCGACGTTGAGACGCGGTGCATGGCCCGCTCTTCGGCATCCGACCGCAAAGTCCGAGCTGAGCTTGCGAAGCTGCGCAAGGCGATCGAGGCACACAACTACGCCTACCACGCGCTCGACAGCCCCACGGTGTCCGACGCCGAGTTCGACCGGCTCATGCGCCGCTTACAGGAGCTCGAAGCCGCGCACCCCGAGCTCGTCACGGCCGACTCGCCGACGCAGAGGGTAGGCTCCGCGAAGCTCGAGTCGTTTCGCGAGGTGCGCCACGCGCGCCCGATGCTCTCCCTCGACAACGTCTTCAGCGACGCGGAGCTCGATGCGTTCGACAAGCGCACGCGCGACCGTTTGGCCGCGGCGGACATCGCGGCCGAGCGCGTCACCTACTGGGCCGAGCCCAAGCTCGACGGCGCTGCCATCAGCTTGCGTTACGAGCACGGCGAGCTCGCGTTCGGCGCCACGCGCGGCGACGGCACCACGGGCGAGGACGTCACGCACAACGTGCGCACGATCCGCTCGATTCCGCTGCGGCTGCGCGGCAAGAAAGTGCCCGACGTTTTCGAAGTGCGCGGCGAGGTGTTCATGCCTCGCGCCGGCTTCCTCAAGTTCAACGAGCAAGCGTTGGCGCGCGGCGAGAAGACCTTCGTGAATCCGCGCAACGCGGCGGCCGGCAGCCTGCGCCAGCTCGATCCACGTCTCACACAGGACCGCCCTCTCGACGCGTTCTTCTACGCGCTCGGCGAGATCACCGAAGGCGCGTTGCCCAAGGTGCGCGAGCAGAGCGCCATCGTGGCGTTGCTCAAGGACTTTGGTCTCCGCACGTGCCCCGAGGGCGAGCTCGTCGACGGTATCGACGGCTGCCGGGCGTATTACACGCGAGTAGGGCAGAAGCGCGATAAGTTGCCGTACGACATCGACGGCGTCGTCTACAAAGTGAACGACCTCAAGTGGCAGCGCGAGCTCGGATTCGTGTCGCGCGCGCCGCGCTGGGCCATCGCGCACAAGTTCCCGGCGCAGGAGGAGCTCACCGTCGTGCGCGACGTCGAGTTCCAAGTGGGCCGCACGGGTGCGTTGACTCCGGTCGCCCGGCTCGAGCCCGTGTTCGTCGGCGGCGTGACCGTCAGCAATGCGACGCTGCACAACATGGACGAGCTTACGCGCAAGGACGTGCGCGTCGGCGACACCGTCATCGTGCGCCGCGCCGGCGACGTGATTCCCGAGATCGTGGCCGTGGTCGCGGACAAACGGCCGCCCGATGCGCGCATCGTGACGCTGCCGTCGCGCTGCCCTGTCTGCGGGTCGGACGTCGAAAGGGGAGAGGACGAGGCGATCGCGCGCTGCGTGGGCGGGTTGTTCTGCCCGGCACAGCGTAAAGAGGCCATCCGCCACTTCGTGTCTCGCCGGGCGCTCAACATCGAGGGGTTCGGCGAGAAGCTCATCGATCAGCTCGTCGACAACGGCATGATCAAGACGTCGGCCGACCTGTTTCGTCTGAGCGCGAACGATCTAGCCGATCTCGAACGCCTCGGCGAGAAATCGGCGAGCAAACTGATCGCGGCCGTCGAGAAAAGCAAGCAGACGACGTACGCGCGGTTTCTCTACGCGCTCGGCATCCGCAACGTGGGCGAGGCGACGGCGGCGGCGCTTGCCAACGAGTTGCGCACGCTCGATGATCTCCTCGAAGCTGATGAGGCGCGGCTGCAACAGGTCCCGGACGTCGGACCGATCGTGGCCGCGGCGATCTATGCGTTCTTCCGCCAGCCCCACAACCTCGAGGTCATCGAAGCGCTGCGCGACGCGGGTGTTCACTGGCCCACGCCCGCGGCAAAACCGGCGCGCGACCAGCAACCGCTGGTGGGCAAGACGTTCGTGATTACGGGCACGCTCGGCACCATGACACGCGACGAAGCCAAGGCGCGACTCGAAGCGCTCGGCGCCAAGGTAAGCGGCAGCGTGTCGAAGAAGACGACCGCGCTGATCGTCGGAGCCGATCCAGGCTCGAAGCTCGACACCGCCTCATCTCTCGGCGTTCCAACGTGGTCCGAGGACGAATTGCGAGCCTCGCTCGGGGAGCTCTAACGTGCACTCACACATTCACGAGGCGCTGCTCAGCGCGCTCGCCGCCATTCTTCGCCCGACCGTGAAGCTGTTGCTCCAATCCGGCATCAGCTTCGACGAGTTCACCAACGTGGCGAAGGCCGTGTTCGTCCACATCGCGACGGACGAGTACAAACGCCGCGGTCGGCCTGCCAACTTCTCGCAAGTGTCGGCCATGACCGGTATCTCGCGACGAGAGGTCAGCAAAATCCGCGACCCGAAATTGGCCGAGCGGTGGACTCCGGACATGGAGACCAGCCCGGTCAACAAGATTCTGCACCAATGGCACTTCGATCCCGATTTCTCCGACGGAGCAGGAGGCGCTCACGCGCTGCCATTCGAAGGGCCGCAGAGTTTCTCAGCGCTGGTCACCCGTCACGCGGGGGACATTCCGCCAGGCGCTATGAAAGCCACTCTGCAAAAAGCAGGCGTGCTCAGTCAGGATCTTGCAGGGTTGCTCGTGGTGACTCAGCCGTTCTTTTTCTCGCACGAATTCGACGAAGACTTCGTTCGAGGAATCGCGTTCTGCATGGCTAACATGGGCTCCACCATGGTCCACAATGCAAAGCTGACCCAGAAGGCTGACCTGTCGCGTAAGCAGAAGGCCGAGCTAATGCGTTTGGAGCGAGGCGTGTGGAGCGAGCACCTTGACGCAGCAGCCACCGCGCAATTTAAGGCCTGGGTCGACCAAGCTGGCTACCGCTTCCTCGAAGAAGCCAATCACTTCATCGGGCGGTCCGAATTGCCGCGAAGCCAGTGGGCGAACCACACACCTCGGGCAGTTGGCGTAGGCCTGTACTACTACGAAGAAGACTGAAGGTAGGACTGCCCGGTCGCACAGCATTTTTCTCAGTAAACCGCCGCGAGGCTTCCTAAGCCGGCGCCGTCCTGACGGACTCCGCTTGTGCGACATGCCTCCCTGGTGACTCGAATCAACCCCGATAGTTTCGGGTGCTAACTAAATCACCCCAAGGTATTGACCAAGTTCACGTTTGGGAACAAAATCCCCGATAAGAAAAGTTATGTTGCGTTGCCCGACGTTTTGTTGAATTGTGCCCGCACAGGAACGTTGGCTCACTCCAGGTTTGCTCCGTAACTTATTGATTAATAGACTTTCATCGGTTGCTGCCTAGTTAGAGACCGAAAAAAGAATTTCAAGTCCTTGTCGCACGTTTGGGGGTTCTTAATGTCTCGCTCTTCCAGATCACGGTTTACCGTCGCTGCGTTGGCGGGCGGTGTTTTCGTAGCCCTAGTTGGTGCGGCACCCTCAGCGGCCTTAGCCGATAACAGCGCTGATCAGCACGCGCGGGGCTTCAGCGGCAGCAACCTCGACGGGTTCAGCGGCAGCAACCTGACCGGCTTCAGCGGCAGCAACCTCGACGGGTTCAGCGGCAGCAACCTCGACGGGTTCAGCGGCAGCAACCTCGACGGCTTCAGCGGCAGCAACCTC
>DATFFV010000190.1:0-7473 GCA_035249885.1 Gammaproteobacteria bacterium
CCGCGGCGCCCTGCCCCGACGGCGCACCCGCGGGTTGCAGCCCCGCGCAGCCGGGCGCCGTGACGTTGATTCCGGGCGCCGTGTTCGCGACCTCGAACGACGGCCACGTGCGCGCGCATGCGACGGGCGACGGCCGCGTGCTCTGGGATTTCGACACGGCGCGCGAGTTCGTCACCGTCAACGGCGTGGCCGCCCACGGCGGCTCGCTCGACGGCCAAGGCGTGGTCGTCGCCGACGGCCTCGTGCTCGTGAGCTCGGGCTATCCGCGCAACGGCGGCATGCCGGGCAACGTGCTGCTCGCGTTCCGCGCGCCCTGACGAAGCAGTCTTAACGCCAGCCCGACGGCGTGTCGGCGGGCATGCCCTCGAACACGGCTTCGACGGCATGCACCTGGCCGCCGTGAATCTTGAACGCCTCGAAGGTCACGAGCGACCTCGGCGGCGGCGGTCCCGGCAGCGAGCCCGGGCCGAAGTCCATCCACAGCAGCACGGTGCCGTTCTCCTCGTCGACGGCCACGACGTGCGCCACGATCTCTGCGAGCGTCGGCAATTGCTGCGAGCGCATGTTCTCGCAGCTCGGCGGGCGGAAGGTGCAGCCGGGGCCGGCCATGCGCACGCCGTTCTCGAGCCGATAGGCGTTCGCCGCGAA
Source organism: Gammaproteobacteria bacterium (assembly GCA_035249885.1). GTDB lineage: Bacteria > Pseudomonadota > Gammaproteobacteria > Steroidobacterales > Rariloculaceae > FEN-1219. The sequence goes on from DATFFV010000190.1 coordinate 649, forward strand.
CGGCACGTTGGACGTCTCGAAGCTGCCGACGCGCAGGCCCTCGGGATAGCGCAGCGCCATCTCGATCATCTGCTCGCGCGGCATGAGCTCGGCGCGCGGCGGCGGCGTGACCATCGCAGGCGACGGCCGCGCGAGGGCCGCGGGGTTGAACAGCGCGCCTTCCTGCTGGCTGCGCACGGCGATCGTCTCGATTTCCGTGATGCGTCGGTCAACGACCTTGAGCCGTGCCGCGAGCAGGATCGGCATGCCGTTCTCCTCGACGACGGCATGAGTGGCGGCGATGCCTTCGCGTGCGTCGAGGAAATCGGTGCGAAACGGCGTGAGCTTCGACGCCGTGGCCCATAGCCCCTGGCCGACGGGCAGCTCCTTCGCGTCCTCGGTGAACCGCACGTTGGCCGCGAGCGGAGCCGCTTTGGGGTCGTGCGCCACGAGCGATTCGAGGTAGCGCGTCATGACGTCCGCGAGACACGCGCGGTCGCAGGCATTCTGTGCGACCAGTGGCGCGAACCACGAGACGGCCGCGGTGACGAACGTGACGACGAGAGCGGTGCTAACAACGCGCATACGAGTCGTACCTCACGGAAGATGCGCGAAGTATCGCACGCGGCCCGGCGAGTCCGCCGGGCCGCTCCCAGGCTAGCTCGCCTGACGAATCGCCCGCCAATGCGCCGACACCTTGAGCTTGCTCCTCGCGTCCTCGGAGGCAAACAAGCCGATATGGCCGCAATCGAGGCACACGGTCGGGCGGATTTTCGCCGCGAAGAAGAAGTTCGAGCCTAGGTTCGGGAGCAATTCCGGGCTCGTTCCGTCGGAAGATGAGTAGAACTTCTTGTATTCGTATAGCTCTTTGGAGTCGCATGCTGGACAACGTTTCATAGGTTTTCTCCCAATTCGTCCACAACCTGCTGCCGTCAGCTACCGCCACAACCACCAGCGCCAGCGCCACCGCCACCGCCACCACAGCCTCCACCGCCTCCGCTGCAGCCACTGGCGGCTCCGCAGCCGCTTTGGCCGCCGGAGTCGTCGTCGCCACCGTTCGAATCCTTCGACGAAGGCGCGCCGGCGAGGTAACCGCAGGCGCCTGTAGCGCCAGCTGCGGCCGCGCGCTTGTTACGCTTCCGCGCAGCGCTACCACGCACCGCCGCGACCACGCCGGCGACCACGACGGCAGCGAGAACGAGCCCCACCAACCAGACGCCGATGGCCGATGCACCACCATCGTCCGCTTGCGCGAGCGCGTGCGTCACGGCGAGCACGCTGCCGCCGATCAGCGTTGTGACCGCACCGCGCCGCAGCAGCGCCCGGTCGACCGTGACGACGTCGCGCCGGTCCACGCGTACGAAGTCGTGAGCCTCGTGGAACCGCTCGCGCGCCGCCGGCCAGAAATCCCGCGGCGGCTCGCCGAAGTAGCGGCGATAGGAGGCGAGCGTGTCGTCGTACCACGAGTGGTACTTCTGCCCTTCCGCAGCACCACCGCGCGTCGGCCCGTGATGCAGCGGCATCTCGAGCGTGTCGCGGCACAGCGTCTCCCAGTAGTGTTGCGAGTAGAGCAAGTGCAGGTGCCAGACCTGATCGACCTCGTCGGACGGCGTCACGGGATGGCCCGCGTGCACGGCGAGAAAGCAAAATTTGCGGTACTCGTCGATGGCTTGCGCCGCGAAGGCGTGCGACCAACCGTTGTCGCGCGCGAGTCGCGCGGAGAACGGGAGGGCCGCGCCGGCGGCATCGAGATCGAGGGCGCGAAGACGATTCCAGGTCGTGAGCTCTTGTGCGTTCATGTTGTACCTCACTCGTTTGTTTCACGTCTTTTTATACCGGAAATATAATACATGTATTGTAAGTCCAGTACAAGTGGTCGTATGATGCGCCCGCGATGCCCCATAACCCCGTGCCACCAAACGAAAACTCGGCTCAGCGCCGCCCGCAGTGGACGATCTTCAGCAACCACGCGCACGTGCTTGTGTGCATCGCCCGCAACCCCGAGGAGACCGTGCGCGAGATCGCGCGCAAGGTCGGCATCACCGAACGAGCCGTGCAGCGGATCCTCGGTGACCTCGAGGAAGGCGGCGTGATTACGCGCGAGCGCACTGGCCGCAAGAACAGCTACACGCTCTCGCTCAACCGGCCGTTACGTCACCCGCTCGAGGCGAACACCACGATCGCCGACGTCATTCGCGTCATCGAAAGCGAGTGAGCGCGGCGGGCGCGTGAGGCGCGGTCAGCGTTTGCGCTCGAGCGGCGCCAGCACTTGCCGCAGCGTCAGCGGCGCGCGCCCCGTGAGCGTCGCGACGGCGTCCGTGCAGCCAGCCATGTAACCCTCGCGGATCGAGCGGCCGAACGACGCGACGAGCTCGGCGCCGTAGTGCAGGTGGTCGTCGCCCTTGGCATCGCCGACGAGCGTCGCGACGAACGCGGCATCGTCGAGCGCGCGGGCGCGCACGGCACGGCCGCCGACCTCGGCGTAGAGCGCTGCGAGATCGTCGGCCGAGAAGGCCTCACTGCCCGTGATCTCGTAGACGGCGTTCTCGTGCCCGCCCTCGAGCAAGACGACCGCGGCGACCGCCGCGCAGTCTTCGCGAGCCACGTAAGCGGTGACGCCGCGGCCGCGGTTGTGAACGAGCTCGCCCGTCTCGATGGCGCGTTTGGCTTCGGGCAGCTGGTAGTCGGCGTAGAGGCTGTTGCGCAGGATCGTCCATCCGAGGCCGCTGTGCTTCAACGCCTGCTCGGTCGCGTGGTGGCTCGGGGCGACCACCGCAGGATTCGGCGGCTCGGGTTTCAAGCCCGACGTGTAGATCACGTGGCGAACGCCCGCGGCTTTGGCCGCGTCGATCGCGGCCTCGTGCTGCGCCGTTCGCTCGCGAAGATCGGTGGCGCTCACGAGCAGCAGCCGCTCGCCACCGGCAAACGCAGCGCGCAGCGAGCGCGGGTCGGCGAAGTCGGCGTGACGCACGGAGACGCCACGCTCGGCGAACGACGCGAGCGCCGGCGGCGTGCGCGTCGTGAGGATCAAGTCTCGTGCATCGACCGCCGCGAGCACGAGCTCCGCGGCGCGGCGCGCGAGCTGTCCCGACGCTCCCGTGATCACGAGTTTCATGGCTATCGAGAGGCCCTAGCCCTGTGTTGGTCGGAATCGTAGCGCGGCCTTATTCTTGGCGCTCGACGGCGAAACAACGGCGGGGGGACTCATGCGCACGCGTAACGTCGGAATCGTGGCAATCGGGATCGCGGGCCTCGCCTGCGGCGCGAGCGCGGCGGCGCAGACGGCTATCGGCGTCACGGCCGGCGAGCTCGTCGTCGAGCCGCCGACGCTGATCTCGCTCGGCTTCGAGTGGTACGTCGAAGGCGATGCCGACCGCGACGCGGCCGTGGCCGTTGCCTACCGTCGCAAGGGCGAACGCGACTGGCGCGAGAGCCTGCCCCTCTTGCGCGTGCAGAACGAGCGCACGTTCTACGTCGAGACGCTTTACTACACGGCGCCCAACATGTTCGCGGGCAGCGTGTTCGAGCTCGCCGAGGACACGGAGTACGAGATTCGTTTCACGTTGACCGATCCCGACGGCGTGAGCGGCGAGGCCGAGCGCGTCGTCAGCGTGCGCACGCGCGCCGAGCCGCAGCCCTACGCCGGTGGCACGACCTATCACGTCTATCCGTTCGGTCACGACGGCGCGCGGCAAGAACCGGCCTTCACGGGATTGCTCGCGGCCTACTACAAAAACGCGCTCGGCGGCGACTGGAGCCGCGCGGCGCCGCCGCGCGTGCAAGCCGGCGACACGATTCTCGTGCACGCCGGCGTCTACAAGGACTTCGACCGCTTCAGCTACAGCCACGAGATCCGCACGCAATACGGAACGTGCTGCGCGACGCCGTGGGACGGCACGTTCTATCTGACGCAAGACGGCACGGCCGAGCGGCCCATCGCGATCAAGGCCGCCGGCGATGGCGACGTGATTTTCGACGGCGACGGCAACAACGTGCTGTTCAACGTCATGGGCGCCGACCACACGTATTTCGAAGGCATCACGTTCCGCAACACGAATCTCGCCGTCGAAGCCGGACAGAAGAACATCGCGGGCGCCGTCGGCTTGACGGTCAAGCACTCGACGTTCGATCAAGTCGGTGTGGCGATCCACAGCGATTGGTCGGGCTCGAAGAGCTTCTACATCGCCGACAACGTCATGAACGGCCGCAACGACCCGACATATCTGATCGGCTGGTTCGGCATCTGGCCGTGGAACGAGGTCGACGACTTCCTCGAGAAACAGCGCATGAAGTCGTATTACGCCGTGGCCATCTACGGCTCGGGCCACGTCGTCGCCTACAACCGCGTGACGAATTTCCACGACGGCATCGATCACGCGACCTACGGCATGCCCGACGGCTACCCGAACACGCCGCGCGACCGCATGCCCGTCTCGAACGACATCTACGGCAACGACGTCTCGAACATGCACGACAACTGCTTCGAGACCGACGGCGGCATGCACAACATGCGCGTGTTCCGCAATCGCTGCTTCAACGCGGCCGTCGGCGCCATGAGCCCGCAACCGATCTTCGGCGGGCCCGTCTACTTCATCCGCAACGTCGTTTACAACAGTGTCTATGGACCTTTGAAGATCCAAGCGGATCCGTCGGGGATTCTCGTCTACCAGAACACCTACGTCGGCGAGATCCAGCAAATCACGCCGGCCTCGAACCTGCACTTCCGCAACAACCTGATCATGGGGACGAACGCGCGCCCCGCGCTGTTCGCGATCGACACGCACACACCGTGGAGCTCGTCGGACTACAACGGCTTCCACGTGAACGCCGACGCCGAGTACTCGTTCCAGTGGAGCTCGCCGCCGCGCGGCGGCCCCGTCGACTTCACGTCGCCGCGCGAGGTGCGGCGCTTCAAGACGCTCGCGGAATATCAACGCGCGACAGGCCAGGACCGGCACAGCCGCGCCGTCGATTATTCGGTGTTCGTCGATGCCGCAGCGCCGGACTTCACGAACCCGACGCGGCTCGTCTCGCCTGCCGAGCTCGACCTGACGCTCGCGCCGCGCTCGCGCGCGATCGACGCGGGGACCGTGCTGCCCGGCATCACCGACGGCTTCACCGGCGCAGCGCCGGACCTCGGCGCCTTCGAGCACGGCGCCGAACCGCCGCATTACGGGCCGCGGCCCTAGGGGCCGTGACGGACGAGCTGGATGGCATGCGCGGGCCGCAGTCGATCGCCTGAGCACACTTCCGTACGAGGTACGTAACGAGTGGCACCGCCGCACTCCGAGTCGACGAAGTCGACGAGCCTGAGGCGCGCAGTCACGCGCTGGCAGATCGTCGGCATGTCGATGAACGGCGTCATCGGGAGCGGCGTCTATTTGCTGCCGGCGGCGGCCGCAGCGCTTCTAGGGCCCGCAAGCCTCTGGGCCGTTCCGCTCGCCGGGGTCGCCGTGCTGCTGCTCGCGCTGTGCTTCGCCGAAGCGGGCAGCCACTTCGACGAACCGGGCGCCGCCTACGTTTACACGCGCAAGGCCTTCGGCGAGTTCGCCGGTTTCCAGGTGGGCTGGATGACCTGGCTGGCCCGCCTCGCCTCCGCCGCAGCGCTGTGGAACGGTTTCGTGCAGGCGCTGACGTTCGTCCTGCCCGGTGCCGAAGTAGGCAGCACGCGTGTTTTTATCATCATGCTGCCGCTTACGTTTTTCTGTCTCGTCAACCTGGTGGGCGTGCAGTATGCGGCGCGGCTCGAAGTCGGCCTCACGATCGCGAAGACCTTGCCATTGGTGCTGCTGATCGCCCTCGGCATCGGGGCAATCGACGGGTCGCTGATATTTCCGATGGCCATACCGGACACCGCGAGCCTCGGGGCCGCGTCCCTTCTGCTCCTCTATGCCTACGCCGGCTTCGAAAACACGGCTGCCGCGGCAGGGGAATTCAAGAATCCGAGACGCGACGTGCCATTCGCTCTGATCACCGTGATTGGCGCGGTAACGCTGCTCTACACGCTGATCCAACTCGTTGCGCTGGGAACGCTCCCGGACCTCGCCATGCGGGCGGACGGCGCCCCGCTCGCAGACTCGGCCGCCATCGTCATCGGCGTCTGGGGCGGGTTGGTGATGACGCTCGGGGCGGCAGTCTCGATCGGGGGCAACGTCGGCAACACGATGCTCGTGGGCTCGCGCTACCTGTACGCGCTCGCGAGCAGCGGCTTCGGGCCACCGATTCTTGCTCGCGTGCACCCGCGATTTCAGACGCCTGCATGGGCGATCGTGACCCAGGCGGTCCTCACTGCGGCACTCGCCGTTTCGGGTTCGTTCGTTCAACTCGCGCTGCTCTCGGTCGTTGCAAGGAGCGCGACCTATATCGGCACCGCAGCGGCAGTGCCTGTGCTTCGCCGTAAATTCCCCGTGAAAGAACAGACGATCGTCTTGCCGGGCGGCGCGACCATTCCGGCTCTCGCCCTGCTCGTGTGTGTCGCGTTTCTGGCGAGCTCCGCTGCCACGAATCTCGTCGCGGGCGTGATTGCGTTAGCGCTCGGTGCCGCCGTCTACGCGTTGCGCCGGAAGGCACGGAACGGAGTGGTTGAACCGATTCCGTGAGCGGGTCGGCGCCCGCAAACGGTCACGAAGCTCCACGAGCTTCAGTTGCCCGCAGCGCTCGACCTCGATCGCTAACAGCCGCGCAGTCACGTGCGTTGTCCGAGCGCCTTCGCATAGGCCAGTAGTCGCCCTGGCCAGGTGAACGGCGCCGTCGCGACCTCGTGGATCTCGCCGAATCGCGCATGCGAGGGGTTGACCAGGACGTTGTGCCGCTCGGGCAGAACAGCCGCCGGTACACGCAGCGCGA
>DATFFV010000191.1:0-6097 GCA_035249885.1 Gammaproteobacteria bacterium
AGAATAAGGGGGGCGGATGAGCGGAGTTCGTGTGGGCCTGGGCGCGTTGCTGCTGGCGACGACCTTCGCCCCTTGGGTCGCTTCGGCGCAGCTTACGCCGCCGAACGTTCCGGGGTTGCGCGGCGCTCCGTTCCCGTCGGCGAACCCGCCACCGGATCTCGGCAGCTTCGGTAAGGGACCCGAGTGGGACGCGAAACCGCCGCCCGGCATCGCACCGCTCGAGCGCGATGTCTTCACGAGCAAAGACTTCTACGACGACCGCGACCGTTGGCTCGACCCGCGCTACTGGCGCTGCAACAGCCCACGGCAGATCACCGACATGCGCAGCGGCGGCGCCGGGCAGGGCACGTCCGACCCGCGCATCGGCGCGAACCCGCCTACGTCGGCACGCTGGGGCGATTGCACCAAGGACTGGCCGCGCGAGAACATCGTGAGCCCGTATCCGTTCGCGTCCGCGACCGAGCACTACGCCGCTCTCCGAGCCGACGCGGCGCGCCGCGGCGGCCCGACGCGGCACACGTACGAGACGATGCCGAAATGGGACGGCGTCTACGGCGAATACTTGCCCGAGGGCCGGCGCGTCTGGAACTACGGCCGCGCCACGCAGGTGCCGACTTTCCTGTCGATCCTCACGCCCGAGTATCAGGAACGCATGGTGCGCCAGCTCTACCACGAAGGCATCAACGCCGCGCACCAGTGGTCCGCGTCGTATTGCTGGCCAGAGGGCTTCATGCGGCAGTGGGCCACGGGACCGAAGCCGCAGCGCATTGTCGTGACTCCCGAAGTCGTCATGTTCCTCGGCAGCGGCAGCGGCAACATCGTGCGCACGGCCCACGTCGGCCGCGAGCTCCCGCTCGGGCAAGCGATTCCGCAGTGGTACGGCGATACGATCGCGTTCTGGGACGGCGACGCGCTCGTCATGCACACGGCCAACGTGCAGGGTTGGACGCAGCACACGACATGGGAATTCAGCTACGAGCTCGAGACCGTCGAGGTCCTGACGCCCGTTCGCGACTCCGCGGGCAAGCTCCTAGGCATCGATTGGGAGACGGTCATCTACGATCCGGAAGCGCTCGCACAGCCTGTGCGCATCCTTTGGCACCGCAACTATCAACGGAGCTGGGGCGAAGCGGGGCGGCTCGGCTGGGCCGAGTGCACGCGAGCGCTCTATCCGATCGACGGCTTCGCGACGCAAGTGGCGCCGGGCCAGACCATCGAGTTTACGGTGCCCGACATGTTCGATCGGCCGTGGGCGAAAATCTGGGAAGAGCATTTCGAGCAGGACATGGATCGGCCGACGCGGGAGCTCGATCTCGGCTTCAACTGACCGATCGATGAGAGGGGACGAGCAGCGATGAAGAAAACGACTTTCGCGGCCGGCGTGCTTGGCGGCAGCTTGGCGCTCGGCTTGTTGCCGGCGACGGCGAGCGCTCATCACTCTTATGCGATGTACGATGGGAGCATCTACAAAGTGTTCACGGGCGTCGTCGTGCGCATCGTGCCGAACGCCGCGCACTTCGAGATTCACTTCGTGCCACTCAACGACGAGCGCAACGCGCTCGTGCGCGACGACAAGGGCGAGCAGCTCGTCTGGGTCGTGCAGATGGAAAGCGCCGCGGAAGCGAATCGCCACGGCATCACGCGCGAGACCTTCCCCCAAGGCGCCATCATGAGCATGGGCGTGCACCCGCGGCGCGACGGTAAGCCTGCCGGCGACCGCGGCGACTCGGGGCTCTTCCAGTGCCCGAAGGGCAAGCCACCCGAGGCCGGCAAGCATTGCGACTCGGTCGCGGGCGCCACCGCGTTCGGCGAGGGTGTGCTGCCTCCCGAAGGTGCCGTGCGTCGCGACCCGTGAGCGCCCGCGCGCGTAGTTATAGATCCGCGCAAGAATCACGCATAACATTCTGAATGATAAGGAGACAGAGTCCATGAAAATCCGTCGATTGACCGCTGTGCTGGTGGCCGTGTTCGGCGCCGGCTTCGGCGCCGGGCAACTGCTCGACGGGGGCTCGAGCGCGCAAGCGCAAGCCCAGAAAGTCTTCGAGCTACGCACCTACACGTCGCCCGACGGCCGCCTCGGCGACCTCCTCGCACGCTTCCGCAACGACACGCTGCGGATCTTCGCGAAGCACGGCATGGAGAACGTGGGCTACTGGATCCCGGCCGACGCACCGGCGTCGAGCAACACGCTCATCTATATCCTGGCGCACGACAGCCGCGACGCGGCGACGAAGAGCTGGGCCGCGTTTCGCGACGATCCCGAGTGGCGCTCCGTGGCGGAGCGAACCCAGGCCAACGGCCCGATCGTCTCCAAAGTCGAGTCGGTGTTCCTCGAGACCACGGACTTTTCGCCGCTCAAATAGGGTTACCTCCGGAGGGGACCATGAATCGAGCACAGGTGGGTAGCGCTCGCACCGCGGCGTGCGTCGCCGCGTTCGTCGGCGTGTCTGCGTTTTGGATCGCGCACGCGCAGCAAAATACGGACGCGGCCCGGTTCACGGGCGTGAGCCGCGCGCTCGAAGCCGAAGGTTGGCGCCTCTCGCGCCGCTCGTTCGAGCCCGGCGCACGCACGGCGTGGCACCGCCACGGCGGCGGGCAGCTGTTGTTCGTCGAGAGTGGGCGCGCCCGCGTGCAGGAGCGCGGCGGCACGCTGCGCGAGCTCGCGACCGCGGAGAGCTACTACACGGCGCCCAACGTCGAGCACTGGCACGGTGCTACGCTCGACGTCGAGTTTCGCCAGGTGGCGCTCAGCCGCGGCGACGCGAGCGAGACTGTCTGGCTCGAGCACGTGACCGACGCTCAGTATCAAGGCCGCTAACCGAGGAGGTGCCGGTGTTACGGTTTCGGTTCGACCGTAACACCGGCACTTCGGTCCAACCGAAGCCGTAACACCGGCACCTCATGGAGATGCGCAAGGCATGAATTCATTTCGGCGACAGCTCCTGCGACAGCTCGGCGGCACCGGCATCGCCTTGGCCTCGGGTGCGGTCGCGATGCCGCTCGCGCGCGCCCAGGGCTCGCGCGCGGGGAGTCTCGCACTCACCGACCTCGGCGGGGGCTTAGGTCTCGTCACGGGCGCCGGCGGCAACGTCGTCGCGCATTCGGGCCGCGAGGGCCTGCTGCTCGTCGACAGCGGCGCGCCCGCGAGCGCAACCTCGCTCGAGGCCTTCCTCGCCGAGCGCTTCGGCAACGCGGGCGTCGGCGTGCTGTTCAACACCCACTGGCATCTCGATCATACGGGCGGCAACGACGCGCTCGTCGGCGATCGGTCGATCCCGATCATCGCGCATGAGAACACGCGGCTCTGGATGAGCACCAAGTTCTACGTCGACTGGGAAGACCGGCACTACGAGCGCCGTGCACCGGCCGCTCGGCCGAACCAGACCTTTGTCACGTCGGACCGCCAGCCGCTCACGCTCGATTTCGGCGGCGAGGAAATCACGTACGGCCACCTGCTCGAGGCACATACCGACGGCGACATCTACGTGCGCTTCCCGCAGCACAACGTCGTCGTTGCGGGCGGGGCCGTGACCGCCGGGCGTTATCCCGTGCTCGACTTCATCACGGGCGGGTGGATCGGCGGCATGGCTGACGCGACGAGCAAGCTGCTCGCGATGACAGACGCGCAAACGCTCGTCGTGCCCGACGTCGGTCCCGTGCAGCGGCGCAGCGATCTCGAAGCCCAGGTCACGATGCTCACGACCGTGCGGGAGCGCATCGAAGCCATCGCGCTCCAAGGTCGCGGCGTCGAGGACATGATCGCCGAGCGCATCACCAAGGACTTCGACGAGCGCTACGGCGAGGACTCGGCGCAGTTCATCGCCAACGCCTTTGAAGGCATGTGGTGGAGCCGCCTGCGCGGTATCGTGGCGTGACTCATGGTGCGTAACTCGTTAAATCCGGTGTTCCTGCTCGCGACGACGCTGCTCGTCGCCGCGTGCTCCGAGTCGCCCGAAGAGGCGTTGGCCAAGCGCTGGCCGATGCTCGAGCAGTACTGCACCGAATGCCACAGCGACGCCGAACAAGCAGGCGGGATGTCGCTCGAAGGCGTGCTGCCCGCAGACGTCGCCGCCAACCCCGAGCGCTGGGAGACCGTCGTGCGCCGCTTGCGCGGCAGTGTCATGCCGCCGCCCGGCGGCACGCATCCCGGCATCGCCGAAGTGGGCCGGCTCGTCGCGGCGCTCGAGGCGAATCTCGATGCGGCTGCGGCGGCGCGTGGCGCGGCGCCGGGGCGCGTCATGTTGCACCGGCTCAACCGCGTCGAGTACGCGACGGCCGTGCGCGACCTGCTCGGCGTCGACGTCGATGCCGCGCGGCTGTTGCCGCCGGACGCCACGAGCGACGGCTTCGACAACGTCGCGGAAGTGCTGCGCGTCACGCCGACCTATCTCGACCAGTACATCGCCGCCGCGCGCGAGGTCAGCCTGCGCGCCGTGGGCAGCCCTAGACCTAAACTCGCGCGGGCCGACTACGTGTCGACGAACCGCAATCATTCGGCGCACGTCGACGGGCTGCCGCTTGGCACGCGCGACGGGCTCGCCGTGACCCATCACTTCCCTGCGGACGGCGAGTACGTATTCAACCTGCGCGTGTCGGCCGAGCCGGGCGCCGAGCTCAGCGCCTATCGGCGCAGCTGGCTCGCGTATCCGCACCGCGTGATCCTCGCCATCGACGGCGAACGCGTGTTCGAAGGGGAGCTCGGCGGCGAGGACGACCTGCGCGATCTCGATCGCTTCCAGATCGTCACGGTCAACGCGATCAAGGATCGTTTCCGCGACATTCGCTTGCCCGTCAAGGCCGGCGACCGCGAGGTCGTCGCCACGTTCGTCGCGCGCACACATGCCGAATCGGACTACGTGCTCGAAGGATTCGTGCCGGGCGAGGGCGTGCCCGACGTGCCGCTCATGCTCGGGTTCGACGTCACGGGTCCCTACGACCCCACGGGTTTGAGTGGCGGGCTCCTGAGCCGCGAGCGCATCTTCATCTGCGAGCCGCAGACTGCCGCCGACGCGCTGCCGTGCGCCGAGCGAATCTTGAGCAACCTCGCGCGGCTCGCGTTCCGCCAACCGGCGAGCGAAGCGGATCTCGAGCGCCTGCTCGCGTTCTACCGGCAGGGCGCCGAGGCCGGCGGCTTCGAGGCCGGCGTGCAAAAGGGCCTGCTCGCGATCCTGTCGAGCACGAAATTCCTCTATCGCGCCGAGCCCGGGGGGCCGCCTGCAGGGCTCGAGCCCGGCGCCGTCTACGCCATTTCCGATCTCGAGCTCGCGTCGCGACTCGCGTTTTTCCTCTGGAGCCAAGGCCCGGACGAGGAGCTGCTCGCGCTCGCCGAGAGCAACCGCTTGAGTGACCCCGACGTCTACGCGCGGCAAGTCGACCGGCTGCTCGACGATCCGCGCTCGCGCTCGCTGATCACGAATTTCGCGTTCCAGTGGCTCAGCGTGCGCGACATCGAGGTCATCGACCCCGATCCCAAGCTTTATCCCTCCTTCGACGCCGACTTGCGCCAGGCTTTCGCGAAGGAGATGGAGCTCTTCGCCGACAGCATCTTGCGCGACGAGCGCCGCAGTGTCGTCGAGCTGCTCACGGCCTCGCACACGTTCGTCAACGAGCGTCTCGCGCGTCACTACGGCATTCCCGGCGTGCTCGGCAACCGGTTCCGCCGCGTCGAGCTTACGGATCCGCATCGCTGGGGGCTGTTCGGCAAGGGCAGCGTGCTGCTCGCCACGTCGTATCCCGACCGCACGTCGCCCGTGCTGCGCGGCGCGTGGGTCATGGAGCACGTGCTCGGCGTCCCGCCCACGCCGCCGCCGCCCGGAGTCGAGACCAACCTCACGGCTTCGACGGAGGAGCGCCCGGCGTCGGTGCGCGAGCGGCTCGCGCTGCATCGCACGCAGAGCTCGTGCAACCACTGTCACGGCGTCATCGATCCGCTCGGACAGGCGCTCGAGAATTTCAACGCCGTCGGGGAATGGCGCACGTTCGAGCGCGACACCGGTGTTGCTATCGACCCTCACGGCAGCCTCGCCGACGGCCGCGAGGTGAGCAGCCCCGCCGACCTGCGCGACGCCATCGCGAGCGAGCCCGAGAAGTTCGTGCA
>DATFFV010000192.1:0-3581 GCA_035249885.1 Gammaproteobacteria bacterium
CGGCCCGGCAGATCGCCGTGCGCGCCGTGGGCCGGCCCGATGCGCGCACCGGCGGTCAGACCTACTTCGCGCCGCCGGGCCGCCAGCAAACGCACGTGCGCGGCTTGCCGCTCGGCACGCGCGGGGGCTTCGCCGCGACGCATCTGTTTCCGTCGGACGGCGAGTACGAGGTCAACATCGCCGACATGTTCAACCACATCTGGGGCAACACCTCGGAGTTCGAGAACACCGTCGTCGTGACGCTCGACGGGCGCATCGTCTACGAGACCGTGGTCGGCGGCGAGGAGGACATGCGCGCCTACGACCAGGTGCAAGACGGCGTCATGGAGAAGGTCAACGCGCGTCTCAAGGACATTCGCTTCTCGACGACGGCAGGCCCGCACGAGGTCGGCGTCACGTTCCGCCGCCGCACGTTCGCCGAGTCCGACGATCAGATCCAGGCGTTCGTGCCGGGCGGCGGCCAGGATCGGGTGTTCCGCGTGCAGTCGTTCGAGGTCAGCGGCCCCTACAATCCCTCGGGCTTGAGCGCGACGCCGAGCCGCGATCGCATCTTCGTGTGCCACCCGTCGCGCGGCGACGACGAGCAGCTCTGCGCCGAACGCATCTTGAGCGAGCTCGCGACGCGTGCGTATCGGCGGCCGGTCGGCGAGCAAGACCTCCAGGATCTCCTCGCGTACTACCGCGACGGCGTGGCGACCAACGGGTTCGAAGAAGGCATTCGCAGCGGCCTCACGGGCATCCTCGCGAGCCCGTATTTCCTCTACCGCATCGAGATGCCGCCGGAGAACGTCGCCCCCGGCCAGATCTACGCCGTCGACGACGTGGCGCTCGCGTCGAAGCTGTCGTTCTTTCTCTGGAACACGATCCCCGACGACGAGCTCCGCGAGCTCGCGGAGCGCGGCGAGCTTGGGCTGGAGCGCGTGCTGCGCGCGCAAGTCGAGCGCATGCTCGAGGATCCGCGCGCCGAGACGCTCGCGAGCAACTTCGTCTATCACTGGCTCGATTTGAAGCGCCTGGAGGAGGTCGAGCCCGACGTTTCGATCTTCCCGTACGCCTCCGGCAGCGGCGACCCGCGCGAAGACTACCTCACCGAGCTCGCGCTGTTCGCGAAGAGCCTGTTCGACGAGGACCGCAGCGTCGTCGAGTTCATGACCGCGAAGCACACGTTCGTCAACGAGCGAGTGGCGCTGCTCTACGGCATCAACAGCGTCAAGGGCGACCGCTTCCAGCGCATCGAGCTCGAAGACTCGACGCGCTGGGGCTTGCTGGGCAAGGGCGCGATCCTCATGGCGGCCGCGTATCCGAACCGCACGTCGCCCGTGCTGCGCGGCGCATTCATCCTCGAGTACATCGCGGGTGCGCCGCCGGCCACGCCGCCGCCCGGCGTCGAGGCGTTCCCCGAGGCCGAGATCGGCACGGCCAAGGCGCGCACGGTCCGCGAGATCATGGCGCAGCACCGCGAGAACCCGACCTGCTTCGCGTGCCACGGCGTCATGGACCCGCTGGGTTTCGCGCTCGAGAACTTCGACGCCGTCGGCGCCTGGCGCGACGTCGACCGCTACGCGGGCACGGCCATCGACTCGGCGGCCGAGCTGCCCGACGGCACGCCGGTCTCGGGGCCCGACGACCTGCGCGAGGCGCTGCTGCGCAATCCCGAGCAGTTCGTGCAGACGTTCACGGAGCGCTTCCTCATGTATGCGCTCGGCCGCACCGTCGACTATCGCGACATGCCGGCCGTGCGCAAGATCGTGCGCGAGGCGGGCAAAAAGGATTATCGTTTCTCGGAGTTGGTCTGGCAGGTGGTGGCGAGCGAGCCGTTCCGGATGCGCGTGGCGCCGGAACCGCCCGCGCCGCCGGCGCCCATCGTTGCGCAAGCCGCGGCAGAGTAAGAGTTGGGAGAGAGTCATGTTCATCACGAAGAAACATCTTTCGCGTCGCACGGTGCTCAAGGGCGCGGGGGCCGCGATTGCGCTGCCGTTCCTCGACGCCATGAATCCTGCGGGCGTCGCGTTTGCGCAGACGGCAGCCGCGAAGATTCCGCACCGGCTCGCGTTCGTCGGCTTCCCGCACGGCGCCGTGATGCGCCTCTGGGCGCCGGCCGAGACCGGCAAGGACTACGCGATGACGCGGATCTTGGAGCCGCTGGCCCCCTATAAGCAGCACATGACGATCGTCTCGGGCTTGCGCAACAAGCCGGCCGAGAGCCCCGAGCCGCACGAGTTCATCGAGCGCACGTGGCTGTCGTGCGTGGCGCCGAAGCAGGCCGGCGTGGCCGGGCCCGACTCCGGCGTCACGGCCGACCAGCTCGCGGCGCGGCACATCGGCCAGGAGACGCGCATGCCGTCGCTCGAGCTCACGACGTCGCAGCGCGGCGCGCAGCTCGCGTGGCGCACGCCGACGCAGTCGCTGCCCCAGGAGGTCAACCCGCGCAACGTGTTCTACCGGCTGTTCGGCCAGGGCGACAACGAGGCCGAGCGCGCCGCGATCGTCGCCGAGACGGGCAGCATCCTCGACCGCGTCATGGCACAGGCCGCGGGCCTGCAAGCCAAGCTCGGCGGCCAGGATCGCGCCGCCGTCGGCGTGTACTTGGATTCGGTGCGCGAGATCGAGCGCCGCGTGCAGATGGCGTCGCAGCAAGACACGAGCCACCTCGACATTCCCGAGGCGCCGATCGGCGTGCCCAACGATCTCGACACGCACTTCGCGTTGATGTTCGACTTGATGGCCCTCGCGTTTCAGGCCGACCTCACGCGCGTCATCACGTTCTCGATGGACCGCGAAGCGAGCATGCGCACGTACAACAACCTGAGCATCTCGGAGGCGTTCCATCCGCTCTCGCACCACGCGAACGATCCCGGCAAGCAGGATCGCCTAGCCGTCATTCAGACGTACCACACGAAAGTGTTCGCGCGGTTCGTCGATCGCATGGCGAAGACGCAGGAGGGCGACGGCTCGCTGCTCGATCATTCGATGATCTTGTTCGGCAGCAACATGAGCGACAGCAACCGGCACAACAACGACCCGCTGCCGTCGGCGATCTTGGGGCACGCGCACGGCCGTATCAAAGGTGGCCAGCACCTGCATTATCCGCAGGATTCGCGCCACGCCGACCTGCTGCTCACGCTGCTCGAGCGCACCGGGATCCCGATCGAGTCGATCGGCGACAGCGGCGGCACGTTGTCGGAGGTCTAGAGCCATGACTCTGCGCGTGGCAGTGCTCGCTCTGGCGTCGCTCGGCACGGCCGCGATGGCCGCGGAGCCGACGCTGCTCGATGCCGCGGAGGCCGGCGACCGCGAGGCCGCGCTCGCGGCGCTCGAAGCCGGCGCCGACGTTTCGGCGCGCGGTCCGGACGGCACGACGGCGCTCATCTGGGCCGCGTACAACGGCGATGCCGAGCTCGTCGAGGAGCTCATCGACGCGGGCGCGGACGTAAACGCGCAGAACGAGTTCGGCGCGTCGGCGCTTTCCGAGGCCGCGATCGCGGGCTCCGGGGACGTCATCGCCGCGTTGCTCGCGGGCGACGCCGATGCGGACATCAAGAACGCCGAAGGCGAGACGCCGCTCATGGCCGTCGCGCGCA
>DATFFV010000193.1:0-7307 GCA_035249885.1 Gammaproteobacteria bacterium
AAGCGAACCAGACGGATACGAGCGGTCATGGAGCGGAACCTCGTGGGTTGATCGCGGGAAGGCCGTGCGGCTCGAATACTGCCACAGAGCCTCGGCAGCAGACACGGCAACGGCGCACAGTTCCCCCGAGCCCAACGTGAACCGCATCGTGGGCACGAGTAAGATCGCTGGCCACCCATGCGACGTAACTCTCAGGTTTCGGAATGCAGTCGAGCGAGCTAGTGGTCTCCACCGAGACCGGCGGCCTCGGCAACCGCTTGAAGTCGTGGGTTTCGGCCATGCGTCTCAGCCCGGACGCGCGCGTGCATTGGCCGGTCACGAAGAACATGCCGGCCTCATTCCGCGATCTCTTCGCCAACGATTGCGAAGTCGCCGCCGTGCCGGCGGGCGCGGCGACCTACGGGTCGTGGCGTCTGGCGATGCTGCCGCAGGACGAAACGCATTTGCCCGCGGGGTTCGCCACCGTCGGCGCGGGCGCGCATCCGCTCGTTCGGGGCGTGGGCAAGGCGTGGTGGAGCCTCACGGGGAAGCGCACGGACCGCTATCGCTTCATGCTGTTTCCGAAGCAGCATTCGCGACGCTCGACGCGGCGCGACGCGCGCCACATCGATCTCGAGTACGAGCGCATACCGCAGCACTTCCGTGAGGTCTATGGCGAGCTCTTTGGCCGCATCCGCATCGAGTCCAAGATCGCCGCGCAAGTCGCGGCCTGGGGTGGCGAGCACTTGCAGGACGCGATCGGTGTGCAGGTCCGCACCTGGCGCGACGACCCGCGCCGTTACCGCAAGTATCACGTGCCCGCGCTGCGCCGGTTGCACGCGCTGCTCGATGCTGCGCCGGTCGACGCCCGCTTTTTCGTCGTCAGCGACAGCGACGACATCGTTCCCATGCTGCGCGAGCGCTATGGAGCGCCGCGCGTGCTCGCGTACCCGCGCACGACAGCGCGCGCGGAAAGTTGGCACGCGCCGCAAGGCATCGTCGAGGATCTCACCGACTTGCTGCTGCTCGCGCGCACGCGCACGTTGTTCGCGAGCTACCTGAGCACGTTCAGCGAGGTTGCGTGGTGGCTCGGTGGCACCAAGGCGCGCGTGGCCGTGTTCTGAACGACGCCGCGCCTCAGGGTGAATTGGCGCGGTACCACGCGTAAGTCGTGCGCACGCCGTCCGCAAGAGCGGTCTTCGCGCGCCAGCCGAGCGCGTTCAACTTGCTCACGTCGAGCAGCTTGCGCGGCGTGCCGTCGGGCTTGGTACGGTCGAAAACCAGCGTGCCGCGGAAGCCGACGATCTCCGCGAGCAGCGCCGCGAGCTCGGCGATCGTGACGTCTTCGCCGCAGCCGACGTTGATGATCTCCGGAGAGTCGTAGCGCTCCATGAGGAAGCACAGCGCGTCCGCGAGATCGTCGACGTACAGGAACTCGCGCCGCGGCGTGCCGGAGCCCCACACCGTCACGGTTGCTTCATCGCGTTCCTTGGCCGCGTGGAGCTTGCGCAAGAGGGCGGGCAGCACGTGCGACGTCGTGAGATCGAAGTTGTCGCCCGGCCCATAGAGATTGGTCGGCATGACCGAGATGGCATTGAAGCCGTGTTGACGCGCGTAGGCTTGGCACATCTTGATGCCGGCGATCTTCGCGACGGCATACCACTCGTTGGTCGGCTCGAGCGGCCCAGTGAGCAGCGACGATTCCTCGAGCGGCTGCGGCGCGAGCCGAGGATAGATGCAGCTCGACCCAAGAAAACAAAGCTTGCGGACGCCGTGGCGATAGGCAGTGTCGATGACGTTGGTCTGAACCACGAGATTGTCATAGATGAAATCGGCGGGGTAGGTGTCGTTAGCCGCGATGCCGCCGACCTTGGCGGCGGCGAGGAAGACGAACTCGGGTCGCTCCGCGGCGAAGAAGCGTTCGACGGCCGTGGCGTCGCGAAGCTCGAGCTCGGCGTGAGCGGGGCGGAGCACCTCGCGGTAGCCGCGCGCGTCGAGCGCCCGCACGATGGCCGAGCCGACGAGGCCGCGTGCACCGGCGACGAATATCTTGGCGTCGGGGGTCATTCGTGGTGCTTGAAGGCGCCGAAGCCCTCGCGCTCGACGAGCGCATCGCGCTGTGCGAGGCGCCAGTCCGCGTCGACCATCTCGCGCACGAGCTCTGCGAACGTCACTTGCGGCGCCCAGCCGAGCTGGCGCCGCGCTTTCGATGCGTCACCGAGCAGCGTGTCGACTTCAGTGGGTCGGAAGTAGCGCGGGTCGATACGCACGATCGTGCGTCCCGTGTCGGCATTGAGCGCGTGCTCCTCGACGCCCGCGCCGCGCCAGGAGAGCGGCAGGTCGAGCTCCTTCGCCGTGCGCACGACGAAGTCGCGCACGGAGTGTTGCTCGCCCGTGGCGATGACGTAGTCCTCGGGTTCCGGCTGTTGCAGCATGAGCCATTGCGCGCGCACGTAGTCACGCGCGTGCCCCCAGTCGCGCAGCGCATCGAGGTTGCCGAGATAGAGGCACTCGTCGAGACCGGCTTTGATGCGCGCGAGACCGCGCGTGATTTTGCGCGTGACGAACGTCTCCCCGCGCGTAGGGCCTTCGTGGTTGTACAGGATGCCGTTGCAGGCGAACAGACCGTAGGCCTCACGGTAGTTGACGGTGATCCAATACGCGTAAACCTTCGCGGCCGCATACGGCGACCGCGGATAGAAAGGTGTGGTCTCGCGCTGGGGCGTTTCGGCTACCTTTCCGAACATCTCCGAGCTCGACGCTTGATAGAACCGCGTGGTCGCCGTGAGCCCGCAGATGCGCACGGCCTCGAGCAGCCGCAACGTGCCCAGCGCGTCGGCATTGGCAGTGTACTCGGCCGTTTCGAACGAGACCGCGACGTGGCTCTGCGCCGCGAGGTTGTAGATCTCCTGCGGCCGAACCTCTTGCACGATGCGAATGAGGTTCGTGGCGTCGGTGAGATCGCCGTAGTGCAGGATCATGCGCCGATCCTGCTCGTGCGGGTCGCGATACAAGTGATCGATGCGGTCGGTATTGAACGACGAGGCGCGGCGCTTGACGCCGTGGACTTCGTAGCCCTTGTCGAGCAGGAATTCGGCGAGGTACGCGCCGTCCTGGCCCGTGATGCCCGTGATCAACGCGCGCTTGCGCTCACGCTCAGTGTTCAACCTTGGCTCCCAGATAGAGGCTGCGCAGCACGTGCTCCTGAATGAAACGGCCGCCGCTCACGTCCTTCAAGTAGTAACGCGGAATCCCGAAGCCCTTCTTGCGGCGGTCGAGAATGTGGGCGGGTAGGATGCCGCGGTAGGCGTGCCGCAGCAAGCCTTTGGGCTCGTCGCCGTGAAAACGCAAAGCCTCGGCGACGCCGAACGAAAACTCGATGACGCGGCGGGCCAGCAGCGGCACGCGTGCCTCGAGCGATACCGCCATGCTCGTGCGGTCGACTTTGGTCAGCACGAGGCCCGGCATGAAGGTGTGGAAGTCGACGTACTGAAGGCGCGTCCGCAGCGGCAGGTCTTCGCGCCAGAACTCGCGGTAGTGCCACCAGTCGTCGTAGTCGCGCGGGATCTCGAGCTCGCGCGCGTAGGCTTGCTTGGCCGGCGCGGACATGCCGCCCATGAGCTTGGCCCAGAGGTTCGGGCCGTTGCTGAACGCCGTCTCGAGCAGCGTCATGAGACGGCTCACGGCATGGCGCCGCGGAAACGGGCGGCGCAGCGCGTACGTGAGGCGTTCCATGAACGTCGGCCACGTCGGCCAGCGGGCGTAGCGCGCGTAACGCGGATAAGTGCGGTAGCCGCCGAACACCTCGTCGCCGCCGTCGCCCGTGAGCACGACAGTGACGTGCTCGCGGGCAGCCGAGCAGACGAGATAGGTAGGCAGCGACGACTCGTCGGCGAACGGCTCGTCGAACCAGGTTTTGAGCTTCGGCAGCAGCTCCTGCGCGTGCGACTGCGAGAGGATGCGCTCGTGGTGATCCGTGCCGAAGCGCGTCGCCACTTCGCGTGCGAACGGCGTCTCGGACACGGCGTCGCTATCGAAGCCGATGGCAAAAGTCGCGACACGTGCGCCCGTGCCCGCAGCCGCGGCGACGACGACGCTCGAGTCGACGCCGCCCGACAGGAAAAACCCGAGCGGCACGTCCGCGATCATCTGCTCGGCCACCGAGGTGGCGATCAAGGAACGCAATTCCTCGCAACAAACCTCGAGCGGCGGCGTGCGTGGCTCGAGCGGCACGGGCAGCCGCCAGTAGGGCCGCGGCGAAGCCAGCACGCGCGTGGCGGGCGTGTAGACGAGCTCGTGGGCCGGCGCGAGCTTGAAACAGTTCTTGTAGAGCGTCTTCGGTGCCGGGACGTACCGATATCCCAGGAAGTCGTAGCACGCCGTGGCATCGACCGTGAGCGCGTTCGGCTCGAGCGCTTTCTCGATGGCTTTGAGCTCCGACGCGAATACGAGCCGCTGACCGTCGTAGAAGTAATAGAGTGGCTTGATGCCCGGACGATCGCGATAGAGCCGCAACTGCTGCGCGCGCGCGTCCCAAATGACGATGGCGAACATGCCGTCGATGCGGTCGACGAACTCCGCGCCCCATTCGAGGTAGGCGTGCAGCACGACCTCGGTATCGGAGTCGGTCGCGAACACGTGGCCGCGTTTCACGAGATCGGCGCGCAGCTCGCGGTAGCCGTAGATCTCGCCGTTGAACACGATCCACGACGCCCCATCGGGCGCCAGCATCGGCTGATTGGCCGACGGGCGAAGATCGATGATCGACAACCGGCGGAAGCCGACGTGCACGGGACCCACGAGCCTGAGCTCGCTGGCATCGGGTCCACGGTGCGCGAGCGTGGCGAGCGCGGCGGCGTAGTCTAGCCTCGGATCGGTTCCGCCAACGAAGCCGCACACGGGCGATTCCTCGCGCTGCTCGCGCCACTGTACTGCTCGGCACTGTAGGGAGTTGGCGCGCGTGCCGCAACGAGCCCGCGCGTCGGCGAGGGCGAGTCGCGCTGTGCTACGCTGCCGCCACCTTGAGCCTCGTGTCCGATTCGCTCCACGGCCGATGACACCCACGATCGTCCACGTCAACACGGCCCGCGGTTATCGTGGTGGCGAGCGGCAAACGGAGCTCCTGATCCGCGGGTTGGCGAGCCGCGGCGTGCGCCAAGCGCTCGTCGCGAGACGAGGCGGTCCGCTCGCGAGCCGCTTGCACGACCTCGACGTCGAGGTTCGTGAGGTCGCGGGCGGGTTGTGGTCGGTCACGCGCGCCACGCGCGGAGCGTCACTCGTTCACGTGCACGAGGGCCGCAGCGTCTATGCCGCGTACCTACGCTCGCGGCTGTCGGGTACTCCCTATGTGATCACGCGCCGAGTCAACAATCCGATTCGCGATCATTGGTTCGCTCATCGCGCTTACGGTGGCGCCGCTTATGTGGCCGCCGTCGCGCCGCAGGTCGCGGAGATCGTGCGCGCGTACGACTCGGCCATTCCGGTTTGCGTCGTGCACAGCGGCAGCAGCGGCTTGCCCGTCGACGCGGCGACCAGCGCGGCGATTCGAGCGCGGTTCCCGGGCAAATTCGTCGTCGGCCACGTGGGCGCGCTCGACAACGCGCAGAAGGGGCAGGAGTTCATCATTGCCGTCGCGCGCGAGATCGAGCGTTCGAATGCCGACGTTCACTTCGTGCTCGTCGGCGGCGGCGATGACGAGGCGATGCTCAAGGCCGCGGCGGCCGGGCTCGGCAACGTCACGTTCACCGGGTTCGTGGACAACGTCGGCGACTATTTGGCGGCATTCGATCTATTCGTTCTGCCGTCGAATCGCGAGGGCATCGGCAGCATCCTGCTCGACGCGATGGAGCAAGGATTGCCCGTCGTAGCAAGCCGCGTCGGCGGCGTGCCCGACATCGTGCGCCACGATGTCAACGGCGTGCTCATCGATGCGGCGAGCCCCAAGCAGCTCCGCGAAGCCATCGTGGCGCTGTGTGCCGACGATGCTCGTCGGCGTCGGTACGGCGCGCAGGGTCGCGAGTTCGCGAAGGCGTATACGGCCGAGGCGATGTGGCGCAAGTATTTGGCGCTCTACGAGACGGTCATCGGGCGCGTCAACTGACGCCGGCGCCGATATGCCTCGACCCATCAAGGCACTCTGTATCACCGAGGATCTCGATCGACCCACGGCCGCGACGTTCGGCGGACTCGCGCGCGCAGGTATCGATGTCACGGTCGTGTGCCCCGCGGGAAGCGAGTTGCGGGGAAGCCTGCAAGAGCAGGGCGTGCGCCTGCTCGACGTCGCGGTCTACAAGAGGGGCGACGCCGGAGCCGTGCGTGCGCTACGCGACGAGCTCGACCAAGGGCGCTACGACATCCTGCATCTCTTCAGCAACACGGCGTTGCAGAACGGGCTCGCTGCGAGCCGCGGCCTTCCCGTGAAGATCGTCGCCTATCGCGGCATCGTCGGTAACGTGAGCTTTTTCAGCCCCGTATCGTGGCTGCGATTCCTGAACCCGCGCATCGACCGCATCGTCTGCGTCGCCGACGCCGTGCGCGATTATTTTCTCGCGATGCGGCCCGCGTTCCTGCGGATACCTGCGGAACGTCTCGTGAGGATCTACAAGGGCCACAGCCTCGACTGGTACCGAGCCGTGCCCGCGGATCTTGCGACTGTCGGTGTGCCGCCGGGCTCGTTCACGATCGCCTGCGTCGCCAACTACCGCCCGCGCAAGGGCATCGAAGTGCTCGTCGATGCGTTCGGCCGGTTACCCGACTCGACGAATCCGCATTTACTCTTGATCGGTGGCGGGATGGATGCGCCGCGGTTGCAGCGGCGGATCGCTGCGAGCCCCGCGGCCTCGCGCATTCACGTGCTCGGCTACCGCAAGGATGCACCGGCGTTGACGGCAGCGTGCGACGTGTTCGTGCTGCCGTCGACGAAGCGCGAGGGCCTGGCGCGCTCGTTGATCGAAGCCATGGCGTACGGCGTGGCGCCCGTCGTGACCGACTGCGGCGGCAGCCCGGAGCTCGTCGAGCACGGCGAGAGCGGCCTCGTCGTGCCCGTCGCGGATGCGGCCGCGCTCGCGGCGGCGATCCGCATGCTGCACGACGACGAAGCGCTGCGCGCGCGGCTCGGCGCCGGCGCCCGCGATCGCATTCGCACGGCCTTCCGGATCGAGGATACGATTGCGAAGACGCTCGAGCTCTACCGCAGTATCGTGCCGACGACGCAGAGCTAGGAACCACCGGATGCACACGAACAACGAGTGGCAAAATCGCAGCGACGGTGAGCGCTGACCGTTCGCTGAAGGCGGAGTAGTGAGCGATCTCAAGAAAAAGGTCCGAAG
>DATFFV010000194.1:0-11659 GCA_035249885.1 Gammaproteobacteria bacterium
CGGAGCCACCTCAGCAGTGTCTGCGCATACCTGCACCGGCTCTACCTGCAGGTCGTCGCGCACCGCGCCGGCCATCATCGCGGTCACGATCGCCGAGGCGGTGCTCACTTCGGTCACGGAAAGAACGATCACCGCAACGACCGCTCGGGCAAGCCCGACTCTCGCGGCCCGAGCCCGAAATCGCGCCGGTAAACGTCGCTTGAAGCAAGAACCCCCGCGTCCCTTTCGGGTCGCGGGGGTTCGGTTCATCGTTTCAGCGCGCGAGAGCCGCTCAGTTGGCCGTGAAAAGAATGCCGATGTGGTGGGCCGTGAGCGTGACGCTCGGGGAGTCATAGCCACCCACGGCCACGAGCGCGACGGCCTCGCGGCCCGCCGAGAGCTCGGCAGACACCGCCGTGCCGAACTCCGCGAACGTAGTGAATAGCCGGACATCGCCGCCGACCGAGACCCCGTAGAGCGCGCGGCCGGCGCTCGGTGCGAGCGTGGGCTCAATCGCCAGCGTCGTGAGGTCGATGACGCGTGCGCCGACGAGCAGATGATGACGGGCACCGATGCTCGGGTTGTCGACGTCGAGCACGAAGCCGGTGGGGCCCATGCTCGAGAACGGCGCCGACGTGCCCGTCATGCCCCAACCGATACCGAGCACGGCCGGCAGAAAGCGGTGATCGATGACGGTGCGGCCTTCGAAATCGGCCGGGGCGCTGCCGAAGGGCCGCACGAAGCCGATCACCTTGGCCGCTTGATCCGGCGTCACCGAGGCCAGCCCGAGCGTCCCAGTCGCGACCTCGTAGTCCGCGGGGTCGGCATCCGACGTCGGCGTCACACCCGTGCCGCTGAAGTCGAACAAATCGACACCGAGCCGATCGATGGCCCGCAGATTCAGATTGAGTTGACCCGGAACGACGGTGTTGACGGTGCCGCGCAAGTGCGTGGCCAGCATGCGAACGCGCCCGGCATCGAAGGTTGCCGGCGTGTCAGTCGTCGCGGGCTCGGTCAGCGAGCCGAAAGCGACGATGTGCTGGCCGACCGAGAGCGCGCCGGCGTCGAGCGCGACGTCGGTGCCCGGCTTCCGCACTTTCGTGTCGGGCCCGACCGTGACGATCACCGTGCGATGCAGCCGGGCCACGCGGTTGGGGCGCACGGCGTAGCCGCCCTTGACGGTCAGCTCATTGCCGCTGCGCGCAACGATGTTGCCGTGCACCGCATCGAGGCGCTCGCCGCTGACGCTGTCGCCCGCATGGACGATCTCGGCCGTGAAGCGCCGGTCCAAGGTCGACAGCGTGCCGAACGCGACGGTCATCGTGCCCGCCGGTTTCTGGGCCAGGGCCATGAGCCCTGCGCTGCCGGTCGCCGGCACGCCGTCGATCTCGAACGAGGTCGTCGCGGTCGTGTGCACCGTGAAGCGCCCGTGATTGCCATCCGGGCGGAACCACGGCCGCACGTCGATCGTGTAGGTTGCTGCCGCGACGTCCGTCGAGACGAGCGCGCCCCGCAGGCGCAGCTCCTTCTCGGTGACGGGCCGCACCTCGGCGACGAGGTACGGCCGCGCCGTCACGACGGGGGGCGCCTGCGACACGTTGACCTCGTTCGAAGCCGCGAGATCGAAGTCGAGCGCCAGGAGCGCGGCGCGGGCTCGCGTGATGACGAGATGCTCGCGAGCCGCGAGATCGAACGTGAGCTCGGTCACGCCCAGCGGCTGCCCGTCGGCGCCGACGACGTTGGCGGCGACGACTTGACCGCCGGCTTGGACGAATACCTCGGCGTTGCTGTAGTCGAGGCGAATCGTGCCGCCGACGATGTCGCCGGGCGCGAGCGTCGCGACGGCGAGCAGGTCGGACAGATCGGTGAGCTGCGCGAAATCGATGCGCGTCGCGGCGGGCAGCACTTCGACGGTGCTGCCCTGGAGACGCCGCAACGTGACCGATAGGACGTCGACGGAGTAGCTGACGAAGTCGCCGTCGGCATCGGTGACGCTGACGAGCAGTGTGCCGGTGTTCGACCCGGCCGTTGGGTCCGGCGGCGCTGCGACGGTCGACCCGCCGGATCCGCCGCAGCCTGCGAGGAAAACGGCCGCGAGCGCGGCCCCCGTGAACGTACGCAACGCTGCCAGCGTGCGCGTCGTGAATGTGCCCATTGCGATCTCCCTGGCGAAAACGCGGTTACCGCTGGCTGCAACGCGGGGCCGGAACGGCCGGTTGACTCGTTATGCAAGATGAACGTTTTCCACGTTGCGACCGGCGTCGCTTGTAATCCTATCGTTTGCTGGCAGAATGCATTAGGGGCGGATGCCGAGGCGGATCAAAAGGTTGCGTAATTAATGAGTGCCCGGGTCGAAGACCGGACCGGGGCGCCGAAGGCGGACGACTCGTCCGCGAGCGCGCGCCTGCTCAGTCGTTGGCAGGGTCGGATTCAAGCACCCGGCCTCGAGCTGACCTGTACGAAGGTCGCGGTCGACTTCCAAGGCATTACGCACGAGACCGCCGAGCAACGAATCGCGGCCGGCCTGCAATCGCTGACGGACGCCTGCGGGGCCGATTCAGTCGCCGTCCTGCGGCTCGATGCGGCCGGCACGGCGTTCGCCGAAATCTACGCGGGCCGCTCGACCTTCTCCGCCTGTAATCCCGCGGTGCTCAAGGATCGGCGCCTCGAGGAGTTCCCCTGGATCCAGGCTCGCCTCGAGCATCTGCGCCTGCTCGAGATCAAGGACACGGCCAACGCGACGGCCGCACAGAGCCAAGACGCCGCGCAACTCGCGAGCCTCAACATCGGTGCGCTCTTGCTCGTCGGCTTCGAGATCCGGGGCCGGCTCGGCGGCGTGCTCGCGGTCATGAGCTCGGCTCCGAATCCCGGGTGGTCTGCCGATTTGCACTTGGCGCTCAAGCTTCTCGGTTCGAGCGTCGCGAGCGGGCTCGAGCGCGTCGAGCTCATGGAGGCTCTCGCCGACGTTCAAGAACGCGATCGCCTCGTGACCAACACCGCCAACGACGGGCTGTGGGACTACGACGTGCGTGGCAACTCGATGTACTTTTCGCCGCGCTGGCGCGCGATGCTCGGCTACGCGAGCGATCACGACGTGCCGGAGTGGCGGTTGCTCGTCCACCCCGACGATCTCGCGAACGTCCAGACACAGCTGCGCGAGCACCTCGAAGGCAGGAGCGAGCTCTTCGAGAGCGTGCACCGTATGCAGCACGCGAACGGGGAGTGGCGTTGGATCCAGAGCCGCGTCCAAGGCCGGCTCGACGAGCACGGCCGCTTGAAACGGCTCGTCGGCGTGGAGACCGACATCACGGAGCGCAAGCTGTACGAGGAAGCCCTGTTCCGCGAGAAGGAGAGCGCGCAGATCACGCTCCAGTCGATCGGCGACGGCGTCGTGACGACGGACAGCGAAGCGCGCGTGCAGTATCTGAACCCCGTGGCGTCGGAGCTCACGGGTTGGCGGCTCGACGACGCCGTGGGCCGCAACATCGACGAGATCTTCCGCGGCTTCCACGAAGAAACTTGCGAGCCCATCGAGAACCCCGTCGGTGTGGCGATGCGCCGTAACCGGCCCATCAAGTCGGTGCGCCCGGCGCTGCTCATTCGGCGCGACGGCAACGAGCTCTATATCGAGAGCACGGCCGCGCCGATCCGCGACCCGGTCGGTCACGTCACGGGCGGCGTGCTCGTGTTCCATGACGTCAGCGAGTCGCGCGAGCTCAATCGCCGCTTGAGCTACGCCGCGAGTCACGACGTGCTCACGGAGCTCGTCAATCGCCGCGAGTTCGAGCAGCGGCTCGAACGCGCGCTCAAGAGCGCCAAGGCGCGCGAGACCTCGTATGCGGTGCTCTACCTCGATCTCGATCAGTTCAAGATCGTCAACGACGCCTGCGGTCACAACGCGGGCGACGCCCTGCTCAAGCAAATCGGCTCGTTGCTCAAGTCGAAGATCCGCTGGCGCGACACGCTCGCGCGGCTCGGCGGCGACGAGTTCGGCGTGCTGCTCGAGAGCTGCACGATGGACGAGGCGTTGCGCACGGCCGAGACGCTGCGCGAGAACATTGCCGAGTTCCGGTTCGTCTGGGACGACCGTACGTTCCGCCTCGGTGTTAGCATCGGCGTCGTGCCGATCACGGCGGCCACCGACGACGTGGCCTCGCTGCTGTCGGCAGCCGACAGCGCGTGCGCGGCCGCGAAGGACGCCGGCCGCAATCGCGTCTACAACTATCAGGAAAACGATATCGACCTGATGCGGCGCCGCAAGGAGATGCAGTGGGCCGCGCGCATCAGCAACGCGCTCGACGAGAACCGCTTCGAGCTGTTCCGCCAGACGATCCAGCCGCTGCAGGCCAACATGGAAATCGGTGCCCACTACGAGCTGCTGATTCGAATGCGCGACGAGGGCGGCCAGCTCATCGCGCCCGGTTTATTCATCGCGGCCGCGGAGCGCTATGGGTTGATGACGGCCATCGATCGGTGGGTCATCGCGCAGGCGTTCACGTGGCTCGTCTCGGAGGCCGACGAGCGCGAGCGCCTGGCGCTCTGCGCGATCAACCTCTCGGGCCAGAGTCTGGCCGACGAGAAGTTCCTGCCGTTCGTCATCGAGCAGTTCAAGAAGAGCGGCCTATCCGGCTCGTGCATCTGCTTCGAGATCACGGAGACGGCCGCGATCGCGAGCTACTCGCAAGCCAATCGTTTCATCCACGCTCTCAAAGAGCTCGGCTGCCGGTTCGCGCTCGACGACTTCGGCACGGGCCTGTCGTCGTTCGGTTACTTGAAGCACTTCCCCGTCGACTTCCTCAAGATCGATGGCAGCTTCGTCAAAGAGATCCTCCACGACCCGATCGACCGCGAGATGGTGCGCTCGATCAACGAGATCGGCCATCTCACGGGCAAGCAGACGATCGCCGAGTTCGCGGAGAACGCCGAGATCATCACGATGCTGCGCGGCATGGGCGTCGACTACGCGCAAGGCTACGGCGTCTCCGAGCCCAAGCGCCTCCTCCAAGCCGTCGCGTAAGAGGTGCCGGGCTTACGGTTTCGGTTCGCCCGACCGGCACGGTCCGCCACTTGTCTCGCGAACCGAAACCGTAAGCCCGGCACCTCCTCAGACGCTTGTCTCGCGAACCGAAACCGTAAGCCCGGCACCTCCTCAGACACAGATCAAACGAAGCGCATCGAGAAGTCGATGGCGCGTACGTGCTTCGTGAGCGCGCCTATCGAGATGAAGTCGACACCCGTTGCGGCAACGTCACGCAGCGTTGGAGCGTCGACGCTCCCTGACGCTTCGAGTTCCTGGCGCTTGCCGCGTTGCGCGTCGCGCAGCCGCACGGCAGCGCGCATGTCGTCGAGCGAAAAGTCGTCGAGCATGATGCGATCGGCGTCCGTTGCGAGGGCTTCGCGGAATTGTTGAAGCGACTCGACTTCGACCTCGATCATCACTCGCGGCGACTGCCTGCGTGCAATGCGCACGGCCTCGGTCACGCTGCCGACGGCCGCGATGTGGTTTTCCTTGATGAGGACGGCGTCGAAGAGGCCGATGCGGTGATTCTCGCCGCCGCCGCAACGCACGGCGTATTTCTGCGCGAGGCGCAGCCCGGGCAGCGTCTTGCGCGTATCGAGGACGCGGGCGCCGGTGCCGGCGACGATATCGACGAACGAGCGCGCGGTCGTGGCCGTACCCGAGAGCGTTTGCAGGAAGTTCAACGCCGTTCGCTCGCCCGTGACGATACTGCGCGCGGGCCCTTCGAGCTCACAGACCACTTGGCCGGCTTCGATGAGCGACGCGTCGTCGGCCTGCCAGCGGATCGCGATGCGCGCGTCGAGCTGGCGAAACGTCTCGTCGAACCAGGCGCGGCCGCAGAGCGTCGCGGGCTCGCGCGCGATGACGCGCGCGCGACCGTGCGTGCCGGCGCCGATGAGCTCGGCCGTGAGATCGGCGGCACCGAGGTCCTCGGCGAGCGCGCGGCTCACGACCGCGGGGATGTCGTCAGGCAGCGGCGGCGAGGTCATCGGGCTTTCAGCGTCTCACAAACGGCGAGGACCCGGAGAAGCGCGTGCTTCGCCGAGCCCTCTGCATGGCGTCCGGTCGCTGCCTAGAGGATGAAGCCACCATGGCCGAAGCCGACCATGCTCATGAGCATTGGCACGGACAAGAGCGTGTTCGCGCGTGAGGCGAGGAACGCGACGCGGCGCGCTTTGGCGATCTGATCGGCCGTCGCTTCGACGAGACCCAGGACCTTCTTCTGGTTCGGCCAGATGAGCGCCCAGACGTTGAACAGCATGATCGTGCCGAGCCATGCGCCCACGCCGATCGTCAACCCGGCGCCCTGCAGCGTGAAGGCGTCGACGAACAGCCCGACGCGCCACAGGTAGGTGGCGCCCGTGAGCCAGGTCACCACTGCGGCCCAGCGGAACCAGAGGAGCGCGCGCGGGGCTACGTACTTGCTGATTCCGGCACCGCCCGGACCGCCCTGATCCTTAGCGGCCGCCGCGAGAGCAGGGACCTGCACGAAATTGAAGTAATAGAGAAGGCCGATCCAGGTGATGCCCGCGAGCACGTGGAGCCACATGATCATGCTCTGCTCGTTCGCGCTGATACCCATCGTCGCGAGAGCGATCACGACCGCGAGGACGACACCGGCAATAATCGTGCCTTGGATGGAATTCAACGGGTTCATGGGACCTCCCCTGGGAATGCTTTGACCGAATTTGCTTATTGTCCGATGCTCTGGTGCGGGACTTGCCCCGCCCCGAAGACTAACGAAGAATAGGTGAGACGTAGACGCAGTTCAACGAGTCCGCCGCCGTCGGCATGGCTTGACTTGCGTGTGAGCTTGCAGTCTCTCCCCACAGAGGATTCGACATCATGGACGTCAACGAGCGCATCAAGAAGCAACTCGACACCTACCCCGTGCTGCTCTACATGAAGGGCACGCCCGACTTCCCGCAGTGCGGCTTCTCGGCGAAGACCGTGAGCGTGCTGCGCGCGGCCGGCGCCAAATTCGCCTACATCAATATCTTCGAGGATCCGGAGATTCGCGAGGGCCTGAAGGCGTACTCGAACTGGCCCACGTTCCCGCAGCTCTACGTCGGCGGCGAGCTCATCGGCGGCTGCGACATCGCTGTCGAGCTCTACGAGTCCGGCGAGCTTGAGAAGATCGTCGCCGGCGCCGGCACGGCCGCGGCGAACGCGCAATAGTCAGCCGGGAAACACGCTTCGGAAGCGATTGACGACGGCACAGAACAGCAGCGCCGTCATCTCGGCGTCGTAGAGCGCCGAGTGCGCTTCCTCGTCGTTCCAGGCGAAGCCCGCCGCCGTGACCGCGCGGCTCAGCACCGTCTGGCCGAATGCGACGCCCGCGAGCGTTGCCGTGTCGAAGCTCGAGAACGGATGAAACGGGTTGCGCTTGATGCCCGTGCGCTCGACGGCCGCGTTCAAGAACTGCAAGTCGAAGAATGCGTTGTGTCCCACGAGCACGGCGCGCGTGCAGCCCGTAGGCTTGATCTCCTTGCGCACCTCCTGAAACAACGCGCGCAGCGCGTCGCCTTCGTCCATGGCGATGCGCAACGGGTGGTAAGGATCGATTCCGGTCACCTCCAGCGATGCCGGGTCGAGACGGGCGCCTTCGAACGGCTTGACGATATAGCGATGACGATCAGTGGGCTCGAGATCGCCCGCGCCGTTGAAGCGCACGAACACGCAAGCGACCTCGAGCAGCGCGTCGGTCGCGCTGTTGAAGCCGCCCGTCTCGACGTCGACGATGACCGGCAAGAACCCGCGGAACCGCGCCGCGATCGGCGACGGCGGCGCTTCGACGCCCGCTGCCGGTTGCTCGTTGCTCACGACACGAGTCGCCGTGCGAGCTCGTCGGGAGCAGAGGTGCGCAGGAGCTCGAGCGTGAGGCGTACACCGAAGCCCGTGATCTCCGTGGGAATGTGCGCGAGGCCGCCTTTGTGCTGGCCGGCGCTCAAGTCGACGTGCATCCACGGAATCGCCTTCGGTACGAAGCGGCTCAAGAAACGCGCACCGAGGATGTGATCGCCGGCGTTCTCGGTGGCACATTGCTTGATGTCGGCGACGTCGCTTTTCAGAAGCTCGTCGTAGTCCTCGTCCATCGGGAATGGCCAGACGCGCTCGCCGCTCGCCACGCCGGCGTCGTGCAGCAATGCGTTCGCCGCAACGCGGTTCGAGAACACGCCCGAGTAGCGCTCCGTGAGCGCGGCGACGCACGCGCCCGTGAGCGTCGCGTAGTCGATGATGACGGACGGTTTCTCGCGCGCGGCGAGTGCGAGCGTGTCGGCGAGCACCATGCGTCCTTCGGCGTCCGTGTGGATGACTTGGATCGTCGTGCCGTTGGCGGCGGTGACGACGTCTTGCGACTTGTAGGCGTCGGGCGAGAGCCGGTTCTCGGTGATGGCAAGCCAGGCATCGACGCCATACGGCGCCTGTTGCTCCGCGAGCGCGAGCAGCGTACCGAGTGCGACGGCGCTCCCCGCCATGTCCGTGTGCATGTCGAGCATGCCCAAGAACGGCTTCAAGTTCGTGCCGCCGGTATCGAACAGCACGCCCTTGCCGACGAGCGCGAGCGCGCCGTGCGTCTGGCCTCTCGGCCGATAGCGCAAGTGCATGATGCCGGCATCGCGCGCCGCGTTGCCGCGTGCGACGGCCAGGAACGCGCCGGCGCCGAGCCGACGCAGCTCACGTTCGCCGAGAAAGCGCGCGCCGATGCGGCGCGTCTTGGCGAGCCGCTCGATGGCGTCACGATAGGCGGCTGCCGTCAGCACGTTGGGCGGCAACGCCGTGAACCAACGCGCGACGTTGTTGCCGAGCGCTCGCGCGCGTGCGGCGTCGAGATCGCCCGCGCCGTGCGACGTCAGCAGTCGCAGGCTCGTGAGTCGGGCGGGCGCGCTCTTCTTCGCGGCCTTGAACTCGGGCAGCGAAAACGCCGCGGCGCCGGCCGCGGCGAGCAACGCATCGGTTGCGCAGCGCTCGGCCGCAGCGTCGAGCCCGACGCATGCGATCGCCAGCGAGCGCGGCTTGTCGCGCAGGCACTCGCGCAACGCTTTGCCGGCCCAGGTGAGCGCGGTGAACGTCGACGTTGCACGGAACGCCGCCGCCGTGAGCCCCGTGGCGCGCGCGTTGCCGGCGCGCGAGCTCGCGAGGTCGCCGCCGTTGCGCGTTGCGCGCGCGAGCAACGTTGCGAGCTGCTTGCCCTGCGGCAAACGCGCGAGCGCACTCTCGCGCGCGCCCGCGGTCACGACGAGCAGATGATCGACACGCTCGAGCAACGAGCGAGTCGGTGGCCCTCCGCTCGCGGTGACGCTGAGCGGAGCAAATTCGGGTAGCTCGATCATCGAGTTTTCGCCGAGCGGCGCGGCGCGGAGCAGGATCTCATTGCCTTGACCGATTTTCCACAAACCCCGATCATAGCTCCGCTAGAGCGGGGGTCAGGTGGGCGTAACGAACGGGCTCGCATCCTAGCAGGAATCGTCAGGCAGGAAGCGGCGGTCCTGC
This sequence comes from Gammaproteobacteria bacterium, assembly GCA_035249885.1. GTDB lineage: Bacteria > Pseudomonadota > Gammaproteobacteria > Steroidobacterales > Rariloculaceae > FEN-1219. The sequence goes on from DATFFV010000194.1 coordinate 9,494, forward strand.
GCTCGTTCCGCGCGATTGGTGGAGTACGATGTCCTCATGGCGACTGCAAGACCACTGCCGTTGATCGCTCTTAGGGGAGACGATTTCGATCCGGAGGAAACGCAGGAGTGGCTCGAGTCGATCGACTCCGTCCTTCGAGTACACGGCGCCGAGCGCGCTCACTTCCTCCTCGAATGCATGATCGACCACGCGCGCCGCTCCGGCGCGTACTTGCCCTATAGCCCGAACACCGCGTACCTCAACACGATCCCCGTCGGGCAACAGCCCGAATACCCCGGCGATCGCGCGATCGAGCGGCGCATCGAAGCCTACATTCGGTGGAATGCTTTGGCGATGGTCGTCCACGCCAACCGCAAGAGCCCGGAATACGGCGGGCACATCGCGAGCTATGCGTCCTCGGCCACGCTCTACGAGGTCGGGTTCAACCACTTCTGGCGCGCGCCGACGGCCGAGCACGGCGGCGACCTCGTCTATTTCCAAGGGCATTCGTCGCCCGGTATCTACGCGCGCGCGTTCCTCGAGGGGCGCTTCGACGAGAACAACCTGAATCACTTCCGCCAGGAAGTCGTCGGAGCTGGCGTCGGGCTGTCGTCCTACCCGCATCCGTGGCTCATGCCCGACTTCTGGCAGTTCCCGACCGTGTCGATGGGGCTCGGTCCCATGATGGCGATCTATCAGGCGCGCTTCCTGCGCTACCTCGAGGCGCGCGGCATCGTGCCGGCGCAGGATCGCAAGATCTGGTGCTTCTTGGGCGACGGCGAGACCGACGAGCCTGAGTCGATGGGCGCCATCACGATGCCCGTGCGCGAGAGGCTCGACAACCTGATCTTCGTCATCAACTGCAACCTCCAGCGCCTCGACGGCCCCGTGCGCGGCAACGGTAAGATCATCCAAGAGCTCGAAGCCGCGTATCAGGGCGCGGGCTGGAACGTGCTCAAGGTCGTTTGGGGCTCGCGCTGGGATCCGCTGCTCGCGCGCGACCAGAACGGCTTGCTGCGCAAGTTGATGGAGGAGTGCGTCGACGGCGACTACCAGGCATTCAAGGCCAAGGGCGGCGCGTACACGCGCGAGCACTTCTTCGGCCGCTACGCCGAGCTCAAGGCGATGGTGGCGCACCTTTCCGACGAGGACATTTGGCACTTGAATCGCGGCGGCCACGATCCCGTGAAGGTCTACGCCGCCTACGCGCAGGCGGTGCAGCACGCGGGCAGGCCGACGGTCATTCTTGCGAAGACCGTCAAGGGCTTCGGCATGGGCGAAGCCGGCGAAGGCCAAAACATCACGCACCAGAAAAAGAAACTCGACGACGAGGACTTGAAACAGTTCCGCGACCGCTTCCACGTGCCGCTCAGCGACGAGGAGCTCGCGCAGCTCAAGTACTACAAGCCCGCCGAGGACAGCGAGGAGATGCGCTACCTCAAGGAACGGCGCGCGAAGCTCGGCGGCTCCTATCCTGTTCGCAAGCCGCGCGCGGAGCCGCTCGCGGTGCCCGATCTCGAGTTCTTCAAGAGCCAGCTCGAGGGCAGCGGCGACCGCGAGTTCTCGACGACGATGGCGTTCGTGCGAATTCTCTCTGCGCTCGTGCGCGACAAAAACCTCGGGCCGCGCATCGTGCCGATCGTCCCCGACGAGGCGCGCACGTTCGGCATGGAGGGCATGTTCCGCCAGATCGGCATCTACTCGTCGCTCGGCCAGCTCTACACGCCGCAGGACGCCGATCAGCTCTCGTACTACCGCGAGGACAAGAAGGGTCAGATTCTCGAGGAAGGCATCAACGAAGGCGGTTCGTATTGCTCGTGGATCGCGGCCGCGACCGCGTACGCCAACCACGGCGTGCAGATGATTCCTTTCTATATCTATTACTCGATGTTCGGCTTCCAGCGCATCGGCGACTTCGCCTGGGCCGGCGGCGACATGCGCGCGCGCGGTTTCTTGCTCGGCGGCACGGCCGGCCGCACGACGCTGGCCGGCGAGGGCCTGCAGCATCAGGACGGCCACAGCCAGCTCGTCGCGACGACGATCCCGAATTGCCGCGCCTACGATCCCTGCTACGGCTACGAGCTCGCCGTCATCATCCAGGACGGCCTGAAGCGCATGTGCCAGGATCAGGAGAGCATCTTCTATTACATCGCCTGCATGAACGAGAACTACGTGCAGCCGGCGATG
>DATFFV010000195.1:0-9719 GCA_035249885.1 Gammaproteobacteria bacterium
CGCGATGTTGTGCCTATCGGCGACCGCAACCTGTTCGGCCTCGATCGCACGATGGGCTTTGTCGACGGGCGCCGACTCGCCCGTGAGCGCGGCCTCATCGACGCGCAAGCTCGCCGACTCGAGAATCCGCAGGTCGGCCGGCACGATGGCGCCCGCCTCCACTCGCACGACGTCACCCGGAACGAGGTGCGCGGCGGGCTCGGCGTGCGGCGCTCCGCCGCGGATGACGGTCGCGACGGGCGGCGCCATCGCCTTGAGCGCTGCCATGGCACGCTCCGCGCGAAACTCCTGGACGAACCCGATCACCGCGTTGAGCACCACGATCGCGACGATCACGAGCGTGTCTGCGACGTCGCCGATCACGCCGGCAATGACCGCCGCTCCGAGCAACACGAGGATCATGTAGTCGGCGAACTGCGCGAGGAACATCACCCACGGCGCGCGCGGCGGCGCCTCCGCGAGCACGTTGAAACCATGCTCGCGGCGCCGTTCCGCGCTTTCCTCGTGGGAAAGGCCGGTCGCTCGACTCTCGAGCCGCGCGAGCGACGCCTCGGTGCTGAGCCGATGCCAGTGAACGTCGCGCGGGGCCAAGAGCTAGCCTAAGGTCACGGCCGCGCCGAGATCGGCGGCCGCGCAGACGCCTGCGGACCCCAGCGGCCGAGTCCCGTAATCGGGCTCGTCCGCGGCCTGCCAGACGGCCAGATTCGTGGTCAGCGCGAACGCCCGCCGGCCGCGGCCGAACTCGGCCTCGCCGAACAGCGCGACGTAGCCGGCCGCGGGGCGCGCGAGCTCGAACCGACCGGAGGACCGGGGTACGTCGGCCACGGGTTGCCACTCGGCGGCGCGGAAATCGCGCCCCGCAGACGTCGCCTGCCAGATCCGCAGGCTACGCGCACCGGGAGCCGACCGAATGCAGAGCGTGAGGGCGCCCTCGTCCCACTCGTATTGCCACTCGAGGCGCGGCAGCGGCTCGCCGCCGGCGGCGGCGGCGTGGAGCGCACGCAGACCGCGGACGACGGGTCCGTAGCCGTCGATGCTGTGCGGCTCGTTGGGCAGATAGAGCAGGTACTTCGGCTCGCGGAGCTCGTCCCAGTACAGATTCGCCGAGTCCAGCGGGAAATAGGCGTCGTTGGTCGCGAGAATCACGAGCTTGGGTTGGGTGATCGCCGCGCGGTAGCTGAACGGATCGACGATGCGGCGCAGATCGGCCCCGGCGGCCGAGCCGAGCACGGTGTCGAGGCCGAGATCCGTGTACGGCGCGATTTCCTCCGACGGCGCGCCCCAGACCTCGATCTGGTGCGGGAAATGCCGTTCCATGTTCAAGGCGTCGATGACGATCGGGGCCAGCGCCGTCACGCGCGTGTCGACGGCTGCGGTCAACCACGTCGTCCAGCCGCGTTTCGAGCCGCCGAGCACCGTGAACCGCTCCAGCGGCCCCCACCCCTCGCTCACACTCGCCGCGCTGCTCGCGTCGAACGCACGCACCACGCTTTTCACCATCGGCAACAGCAGCGGCCACTCCGTATCGCCGGTCGCGAGATAGCGCTCGAAGGTGTGCGCGATGAGGCGATCCTCGCTCAAGTCGAACAGTGGCTGATACGGCACTTGGCCGAGCACGACGACGGGCGAGCGCAACCAGCGTGCGATTTCTACGAACAGCTCGCCGTCCTCGGGCAGCAGCTCATCGGGCGCGGCCGTCTCGTACTCGTCGCGCCAACGCCCGCCGCCGACGATCAACGCTGCATGACGATCGTCGTCGACGCGTCGAGGCCTGATGAGCAGCAGCTGGTGTCTCCACAGCGCGCCCTGCCAAGTCTGCGACCGAAGTTGCAGCTCGATGACCTCAGCATGGCGGTGCCGATAGCGCCGCCGTACCTGCCAGTCGAAGGTCTCGTCGGGCTTGGCGACGTAGGCCGCGAGCGCCTCCGCCGGCCCGACTTGGGGCGCCTGGCCGAGCGCCGCGGCGCTCGTCGCCGTAACGAGCAATGCGAGGCACGCACGGCTCATGGTTGATCGTCGCGAGCGCAACATGAGGTACCCGTCCTTGGAAAGCGCGCCCGCGTCGTCGAGCGCGAGCTGACGCGTCGCGTCATCCTGCCTCAAGCATCGTGGTCTTGGCCAGCGCGGGAACCGCGGCACGGACGCGCCGACTCCCATAAAATAGCCTGAAGCACACGGTTTGGCGGCCACGTGCAAGGGGGCGCCGGCCGCCGGGTGCGTAGGCGACCAAAAAGGATTTGACATGTCGAGCAGCGTCTTCGAGCTACAGGTTTCACCGAGCATTCCCCCTTCGCTGCGGCGGCTCGACGACCTCGCGAAGAATTTCTGGTTCAGCTGGAACCCCGCGCTCGGGCAGCTATTCCGCACGCTCGATCCCGTTCTGTGGCGCAAGGTCGAGAGCAGCCCGCGCCTTTTCCTGCGCTGCGTCGACCAGAGCATGCTCGATCATGCGGCGACCGACGCGAGCTTCATCGAGGGGTATCGACGCATCGTTGCAGCGTTCGACAACTACCTCGGAGCAACGACGGCGCCTCGAGATGGGCTTGAGCAGGGCGATTTGATCGCCTATTTCTGCGCCGAGTACGGCTGGCACGAGAGCTTTCCGATCTACTCGGGCGGGTTGGGCATCCTGGCCGGCGATCACTGCAAGACGGCCAGCGACCTCAACCTGCCGTTCGTCGCCGTGGGCCTCTTGTATCGGCACGGCTATTTCCATCAACGCATCGACCGCAGCGGCCAGCAGATTCCCGCCTACCCGGCCATCGATCCGCGCAGCGCACCGCTCGCGCTCGCGCTCCATCCCGACGGCAGCGAGGTGCGCGTCGAGTGCCCTGCGTTCGACAGGAACGTCACCATGCGTGTCTGGAAGGCACCGGTTGGGCGCGTCACGGTGCTGCTGCTCGATACCGACGTGCCCGAGAACGCCGCCGAGGATCGGCTGATCACGGGCACGCTCTACGGCGGGAGCGACGAGCTGCGCCAACAGCAGGAAGCCGTGCTCGGCATCGGCGGCGTCCGAGCTCTGCGCGCGCTGGGGCTTGCGCCGACGGTCTGGCACATCAACGAGGGGCATGCCGCGTTCCTCGTGCTCGAGCGCTTGCGCGAGCACACGACTGCGGGCCTGCCGTTCGCGACCGCTCTCGAGGCGACAGCCGCCAACACGGTCTTCACGACGCACACGCCCGTCAGCGCCGGTCACGACGTGTTTCCGCACGAGCGTGTCGCGCGCCAGTTCGCGAGCTTTCCGGCGGATCTCGGTATTTCGCCCGAGCAGCTGCTCGACCTCGGCCGCTCTCCCGAGCAGCCCGAGGCGTTCAACATGACGCGGCTCGCATTACGCGGTTCCTCGACCGTGAACGGCGTCAGCAAGATTCACGGCCAGGTGTCGTCGCGGCTCTGCGCGAGCGTATGGCCCGACGTACCGCCCGCCGAGAATCCGATGGGGTTCGTGACGAACGGCGTTCACGTGGCGACGTTCCTGCGCCATGCGTGGGCGAAGCTGTTCGATCAGCAAGTAGGCGCCGACTGGCGCGACCGCATGATGGACCGCGCGCTGATCGCACGCATCGAGGCGATTCCCGACGCGCTGTTCTGGGAAACCAGGCGGAAGGTCAAGAGCCAGATGTTACGCATGCTGCGCGAGCGGCTCACACAGCAGTATCAGCGCAACGGGTTGAGCGAGGCGCACGTCCACCGACTGTTGAAGCTCGTCGACCCTGAGAAACCGGACGTGCTGACGATCGCGTTTGCACGCCGGTTCGCGACGTACAAGCGCGCGACGCTGTTGATGGCGGACTTGGGCTGGCTCGAGCAGCTCGTCAGCAACGACGCCCGGCCCGTGATGTTCGTGTTCGCGGGCAAGGCGCATCCGGCCGATGAGCCTGCACAGGGGATGATGCGCGAGATTCAGCGCGTCTCGAGCTTGCCGCCGTTCCTCGGCAAGGTGCTGATGTGCGAGGGTTACGATTTGGGCATGGGCCGGTTGCTGACGTCGGGCGTCGACGTCTGGCTCAATACGCCCGTGCATCCGTTCGAGGCGAGCGGCACGTCCGGAATGAAAGCTGCGATCAACGGCACGGTGAACTTGAGCGTGCTCGACGGTTGGTGGGCGGAAGCGTACGACCCGCGGCGCGAATCGCGGAATGGCTGGGGCATACCGCCGGCGCGGGGGGAAGGCGACGCCGACCGGGACCGGCAGGATTCCACGACGCTCTACGAGACGCTTCAGGACGAGGTCATCCCTCTCTACTACGCGCGCGACGAGCGGCTCGGCTACTCGCCGGAGTGGGTGCAGATCTGCAAGCGCTCGATGGCCAGCGTGCTGCCCGCGTTCAACAGCGAGCGCATGCTGCGCGACTACGTGCAGGACTTCTACGCTCCGGCCGCGCGCCACGGTCGCATCCTGGCGGCCGACGCCTTCAGGGCCGCGCGCGAGCTCGGCGAGTGGAAGGAGAAGGTCCGCGCCGCGTGGCCCGGTGTGTCGCTGAAGCTGTTGGCTAGCCCGGCTACCGAGATCTCGTACACGGAGCGCGTAACGCTCGAGGTCGAGGTCGCGTTGAATGGCTTGGCGCCGCGGGACGTTCGCGTCGAATGCCAGGCGCGTCGCGTGCTCGGCTCGGAGCTCGTCGTACCCGTTAAGGGCTATGCGGAGAACCGCCGCCCGAAGCACGGCACCCCCTATCTCGCAGGGCCCGCCGCGATGCTGGTGCCGTTCACGCCGGCCGACGTCGACCAGAACGGCGGCTGCCGGTACCGCCTCGAGCTCCAACCTCCGTGGGCGGGCACCCTGCAGTACGAGGTGCGGGCCGTGCCCGATCATCCCCACTTGTCGCACCCGTACGAGCTCGGGTTGATGCGCAGGCTTTGAGCAACCGTCGCGCGAATCCGTCCGCCAAGCTGACGGTCAGGGCCGGTGCGCGGCTGCCGCTCGGCGCATCGGTGCGGCACGACGGCGTCAACTTCGCCGTCTACAGCCCGCGAGCGACTCGCGTCTGGCTGCGCCTCTACCACGGTCCCATGGACGCCGAGCCGCTCGCGGAGATCGAGCTCGACGGCGCCGCTCATCGGACCTACGGGTTCTGGCACGTATTCGTGGCCGGCGCCCGCGCCGGCTGGCTCTATACGTGGCGAGCCGACGGGCCGAACGAGCCGGCCGCCGGGTTGCGCTTCGACGCGCGCCGCGAGCTGCTCGACCCGTGGGCGCGACTCGTCAGCGACGCTGCGTGGGAACGCGAGGCCGCGGTCGACGGAGGGCTCGAGTCCGCGCTGCGCGCCGAGATCCCCGGAGCCGACGACTACGACTGGGGGAGCGACGCGCCGCTGCGGCGCCCCCTCCACGACGCCGTCATTTACGAGCTGCACGTCGGCGGTTTCACGAAGCATCCCTCAGCCGGTGTCGAGGGCCCCGGTACGTTTCGTGGTCTCGCCGAAAAAATCCCGTATTTGAAGTCGCTCGGCGTAACCGACGTCGAGCTCTTGCCCGTGCTCGCCTTCGACACGCAGGACGTGCCCAAGCCAACGGCTGCGCTCGGGCTCTACAACTATTGGGGTTACAGCCCCGTCGGTTTCTTCGCGCCGCACGGCGCGTACGCGCCCGGCGCCGATGCGCGCCGCGAGTTCCGCGACATGGTCAAAGCTCTGCACGCGGCCGGCATCGGCGTGATCCTCGACGTCGTGCTCAATCACACGGCCGAGGGCGGCGAAGACGGGCCCACGATCGGCTACAAAGGGCTCGTCAACGAGATCTTCTACATACTCGACGGCCAAGACCGTACGAAGTATCTCGACTTCACGGGCTGCGGCAACACGGTGAGCTCGAACCAGCCGCTCGTCGCACAGTGGCTCGTCGAGGCTTTGAGGTTCTGGGCCGTCGAGATGCACGTCGACGGATTCCGATTCGATCTCGCGGCCGTGCTGTCGCGCGGCGAGGATGGCAAACCGCTCGCGCACGCGCCCGTCATCGCGGCCATCGAGTTCGCTCCCGAGCTCGCCGGCGTGCACTTGATCGCCGAAGCGTGGGACGCCGGTGGGCTGTATCAGGTCGGCTCGTTCCCGGGCTTCCGCTGGGCGGAGTGGAATAGCCGCTATCGCGATGCCGTTCGGCGTTTCCTACGCGGCGAGTCCGGCCACCTGGGCGAGCTCGCGACGCGCATTGCGGGCAGCAGCGATCTCTATGCGTGGGCGGGCAAGACGCCGCAGAACGGCGTCAACTATGTCACCTGTCACGACGGTTTTACGCTCTACGATCTCGTGAGCTACGACCGCAAGCACAACAGCGCCAACGGCGAGCACAACCGCGACGGCCGCGACGACAACCTGAGCTGGAACTCCGGCATCGAGGGTCCGACGGACGACGCCGAGATCCTGCGGCTGCGCGCCCAAAGAGCGCGCAACTTCGTGGCTGTTCTCATGATGAGTCAAGGCGTGCCGATGTTGACGGCCGGCGACGAGGTGCTGCGGACGCACCGCGGCAACAACAACCCGTACTGCCAGGACAACGACGTGAGCTGGCTCGATTGGTCCTTTGCGCCCGAGGCGCGCGCGATGCTGCGCTTCACGCGCGAGCTCATCGCGCTGCGCAAGCGCCATCCGAGCTTGCGGCGGACGCGTTTCCTCGACAGTCATTCGGGCGACCGGCCCGCCGAGATTTACTGGTACGGCGAGAACCTGGATCCGCCGAACTGGGATGACCCCGATGCGCGCGTACTGTGTTTCACGCTGCCCGGCGCGTCACTGCAGGAGCCGGCGCTGCACGTGATGATCAACATGGCGACGACCGTCCGGAACCTGCCGCTTCCCGATGCGCCTGCGCGCAGTTGGCGGCGCATAGCCGATACGACGCTTGTCGCGCCCGACGACATCGTGCCGGTCGGCGTCGCGGTGACGGACAGCCACTACCGCCTCGGGCCCCACGGCCTTGCCATCTTCGAGGGCGGTGAGCTCGGGCGAGACGAGCGGTTGCTCCCGGTTAGACTGGTGGAACCCTTCGGTAGTAGCGTGTAGCGAATGAGGCGGTTTCCGCGCCAGCGTCTCGTCAGTCAGCTCACTCGCAGCACTGTCGCCGTCATCATGGCCGGCGGGCGCGGTCAACGGCTCATGCACCTCACGGACAATCGTGCCAAGCCGGCCACGCCGTTCGGGGGCAAGTACCGCATCATCGACTTCTCGCTTTCGAATTGCGTCAATTCGGGTATCCGCCAAATCTTCATACTGACCCAGTATAAGGCCCACTCCTTGATTCAGCATGTACAGCGCGGCTGGGGCTTCCTGCACGGCGAGCTCGGCGAGTTCATCGACATCGTGCCGGCGCAGCAGCAGCTCGGCGAGATCTGGTATCGCGGCACGGCGGATGCCGTCTATCAGAATCTCGACATCATCCATCAACATCGCCCGGAGACGGTGCTGATTCTCGCCGGCGATCACGTCTACAAAATGGACTACGGCCCGCTGCTCGCGTTCCACAAGGAGAGCGGCGCCGACATCACGATCGGCGGCGTGCAAGTGCCGATCGCCCAGGCGCACGAGTTCGGCGTCATGACGCTCGGTGCCGATCACCGCGTCGTCAGCTTCGACGAAAAGCCGAAGGAGCCGCAGCCCATGCCGGGGCGCGAGGGCGTGGCGCTCGCCTCGATGGGCATCTATGTCGTCAACCCCGAGTTCCTGCGCGAAGCGCTCGAACGCGACGCCGCGATCCCGGATTCACGGCACGACTTCGGCCACAACGTCGTGCCCGAGGCCGTCGCGAACCGCCGCGTGTTCGCTTATCCGTTCGAGGACGTCGAGACGAAAGCGCAGCGCTACTGGCGCGACGTCGGGACGGTCGACGCCTACTACAACGCGAACATGGAGCTCATCCACGTGAGCCCCGAGCTCAATCTCTACGACCAGGCTTGGCCGATCTGGACGTATCAGCAGCAGGTGCCCAGCGCGAAGTTCATCCTCGACGAGGAAGGCCGGCGGGGGCTCGCGATCAACTCGATGATCGCCGGCGGCTGCATCATTTCCGGCGCAGCGGTCCGCGAATCGCTGCTGTTCTTCGGCGTATTCGTCGATGAGAGCACCGACGTGCGCCGGTCCGTCGTGCTACCCGAGGTCGAGATCGGTCGCAGCTGTCATATCGCGAACGCCATCATCGACGAAGGATGCAGCATCCCGCACGGCACCGTCATCGGCCAAGACGGCAACGCCGACAGCGAGCGCTTTCACGTCACGGACCAGGGCATCGTGCTCGTGACACGCAGCATGTTGGCCGGCCTGCGCCGCAGCTCCTGAGCAGGCGGCGCACATGAATCTACTCGCCGAGCGCCGGGCCGGCGTCCTGCTGCATCCGACCTCGCTGCCGGGACCGGGGTCCCGCGGCACGTTCGGCGCCGATGCGCGGCGTTTCGTCGAGTGGCTCGCCGCAGGCGGATTCGGCGTCTGGCAGACGTTGCCGCTCGGCATCGCCGACGCCTACGGTTCGCCGTACGCGCTGCGCTCGGCCCACGCCGGCGACCCGCGGTTCGTCGACGTCGCCGATCTCGCGGCCGTGCCGGAGTTACCGGCGCGCATCGATGCGGCCGGCGATCGCGCGGCGCGCTACGCGTCGTTCGCGGCGCTCGCCACGAGGGAGCAAACGCGTGCGTTCGTCGAGTTCGTGCGCGCGGAGCGTCGCTGGTTGTTGCCGTATGGCCTTTTCGAGCTGGCGAGCGCTCGCTTCACCGATGCACCGTGGTGGCAGTGGCCGGCCGCGTACCGAGACCTGAATCCGGCGGCGCTGCGGGGGCTTCTCGCTGAGAATCGCACCGAGTTTCGCGCGCTGCTGTTCGAGCAATACCTCTTCGAGCTGCAGTCGAGCGCCCTGAAGCGCTATGCGAACGAGCGCGGCGTCTATCTGTTCGGCGACCTGCCCTTCTACGTCGACCGCAGTAGTGTCGACGTTTGGTGGCATCGGCGACTGTTTGCGCTCGACGCACGCGGTGAGCCACTCGCCGTCGCGGGCGTGCCGCCCGATTACTTCAACGCCGAAGGCCAGCTCTGGGGCAACCCACTCTACGATTGGGACGCCCTCGAACGGAGCGGTTTCCGCTGGTGGCTCGACCGCATCGTCGCGCAACTCGACCGCTTCGATCTCCTGCGCATCGACCATTTCCGCGCCCTTGACTCGTGGTGGGAGATCCCTGTGGGAGCGCCCACGGCGCGCGTCGGCCAGTGGCGACGCGGGCGCGGCGACGCGTTGCTGGCGGCGCTGCGCGCGAGACTCGGCGCGCTCCCGTTCGTCGCCGAGGATCTCGGCGTCATCACCGACGACGTACGCGCACTGCGCGACCGTTTCGGGCTACCCGGCATGGTCGTGCTGCAGTTCGCTTTCGACGGCTCGCCCGACAATCCGCATCTGCCGCGGCATCACCGGCGCAATGCCGTCGTTTACACGGGCACGCACGACAACGACACGACGGTTGGCTGGTATGCCTGTCTGGATGCGCAGGCGCGCGACGTCGTGCACCGCATGTTGGCCGTCGGGCCAGCGCCGCCCGTGCCGGAATTCCTCGTCGACGCCGCCTACGCGTCGAACGCCGGGCTCGCGATCGTGCCCATGCAGGATCTCTTGGCGCTCGACTCGGGGGCTCGCATGAATACGCCCGGGACGGTCGCGGGCAACTGGCGCTGGCGGTTCGCGTGGGCCGACGTGCCGCGGCAGCTCGCGGCTGCGTGTCGCGCCCGGGCCGCGCGCTCGGGCC
>DATFFV010000196.1:0-2501 GCA_035249885.1 Gammaproteobacteria bacterium
GCGGCGGCGCGCGGCGGCCGCCGCGTCGGCGTTGCATAGCGATGTTCAAACACTGGCGCCGCCGGCGCATCCTGTCGCGGCACGCCATCGCCCCCGAGCTCTGGTCCGCGACGCTGGCCGCCGTGCCGGCTGTCGCGCGCCTGCCGGCGGACGCGCAACAACGGCTCCGCGAGCTCGCGCTGCTGTTCCTCCACGAGAAGCACTTCGAGCCCGCCCGCGGTCTCGAGCTCGACGAGGCCAAGCGTCTGCGCATTGCGGCGCTCGCGTGCTTGCCGATCCTCGAGCTCGGTCTCGATGCCTACCGCACGTTCTCGTCGATCGTCGTGCACCCCGACGAGTTCGTCGTGCGCGACCGCGAGTACGAGGACGAGGACGGCGTCGTGCACACGGGCGACGACGTGCTCTCGGGCGAGGCGTTCGAGCAGGGCCCCGTCGTGCTCGCCTGGAACGAGGTGGAGGCCAGCGGGCGCGGCGAAGGGTTCAACGTCGTCGTGCACGAGTTCGCGCACAAGCTCGATATGCTGGGCGGCGAGGCCACGGGCGTACCGCCGCTGCACGGCGACATGCGCGTGCCCGAATGGGTGGCGGCGTTCGACGCCGCTTACGACGATTTGTGCGAGCAGCTCGACCGCGGCGAGGAGCCGTGGCTCGACCCCTACGCCGCCGAGGATCCCGCCGAATTCTTCGCGGTTTGCGCCGAGCTATTCTTCGACGTCCCGCAGGACCTGCGTGCCGAGTACCCGGACGTTTACGCGCAGCTCAAGAAATACTTCAAGCAAGACCCCGCCGCAGCCGTTTGAGCCCGAGCCAGAAGCCGATCGTGCTCGTGACGAGCGCGCCGAGCGAGAGCACGATCATGCCGATGTCCCAGAGCGGCCGGCGGTCGTACCAGAACCCGAAGTCGAGGCTATGCAGGCCGTTATAGAGCCAGCGCTCCACGCGCTGCAGCCGATGGATCGCCGCGACCGTCTGCCCGAGCTCGGGATCGACGTAGACCCACGTTTCGAGCGGATCGTCGAACTTGACGCGCAGCACGGGCAGCGCCGCTTGGCGGTTGCGTGAGTAGTAATACGAGTCGTAGTCCGTGAGCAGCTCGTGCGTGACGACGTTCGCATCGGGCGCCGCCGCGGCGAGGCGCGCGAGCAGCGTCTCGGTCGCGAATGGCTCCGTGCGCGGGGAGAGCGTGCGCGCGTCGACGAGCATGTGCTGCGGCTCGGCGCGTCCCGTGATTGCATACGGTTGATGCAGCCGCTCGCGGCGCGGGTCGGCCTCGGCCGCGCTACCCGTATACCGCGCGAGGTAGTACGGCTCATCGGCGATGCGGCGGAACTCGATCTCCTTGAGCGTGCGCCCTGCGAGTAACGCGGTCCAGGGTTCCGCGGCGAACGCGGGAAATTGCTCGAGCTCGACCGGCCCACCCGTGAGCGCGTTGTCCGAGATCTCGAGGCTCTCGGCATTGGCCCAGTCGAATGGCTCCATCGACAGTAGGCCGCTGAACACCCAGGTCAACGCGAAGACGCCGAAAAACACGCCGGAAATGTAGTGCCAGCGCATCCAGCCCGTATAGCGCACGGCTTGCGACCAACGAAACGGCTTCGACTTGTTGAACTGCGTGACGCCGAGCACCAGACCCAGAATCGCGAGCAGGCAGCCGAGCATCGAGCTGATGACGACCGTCCAGTACCACACGGGCTGATTCGCGCGCAGCGGCGTGATGTAGAACCAGTGCGGGATCGTCGCGATCCACGCGAGCGTTCGTGTCTTCGTCGTCGTGACGAGCCGGACTTCGCCTGCGTACGGCGAGACATAGACCTCGGTGCCCGCGCCGTCGTCGACCGTGAACTTGTGGAGCGGCAGATCGCGGCTCATTTGCAACGTCCACTGATCGACGCTGTCGAGCGTGCGCTCGAGCTCGACGGCGCTCGCGGGCACGGCGAGGAACGCCGCGGCCACGGTGCGGGCCGCGTCGACGTCGATCTCGTCGAGCAATTCGCCGGTATCGGCAAACACCGTGGCAGCTCCGTACCGGCTCGCGAACCGATACGCGGGCCGGTCGAGCACGGTCGTCAGCGTAACGCCGCCGAACCCGCTCGCCGCTTGCGCCGCCGCATCCGCGGGTAGTTGGCGCACGGCCGCGAGGTCGAGCGGCGGCAGCCGCTCGAGCCGGGCTTGGGCGCTCAGCGTCGGCATGCCGCCGACGTAGATCATGGCGATGCCCGTGACGAACCACAGCACGAACAGCACGCTCAGCGGGATGCCGAGGTAGCGGTGGGTCAGAATCAGGAGACGACGCATAGCGGAATCGAATGTAGGCGGCCCGAGGGCGTGATTCTGCCACGCGTCCGGAGGCGCTGCGCCGGAGCCACAGCCGGCCACTCGTTGCCGTGGCGCAACATGGTAGTATCGATTCCGATAGCGGTATCGATTACCCTATTTTCGGGCTTCAGCGTAAAGCAGACTGTGTGAGTTCTGTGGCAGGATTGCGTACCTCGGTATCGTGG
>DATFFV010000197.1:0-4019 GCA_035249885.1 Gammaproteobacteria bacterium
TGTTACGGTTTCGGTTCTCCCGAAGCGAACCGCGTGACTCAGCACCTGTACTTCGGGCGAACCGAAACCGTAACACCGGCACCTCGAGGACGACGCCGATGACTACGCTCGACCGCCGACGCTTCATCGAACGCAGCACACTGCTCGCCGTCGCCGCCTATGTCGGTCGAGCGGGCGCTCAAGACGCACCGCGCAGCACGTTCCCGCCCGACGCAACGGCCGAGCAGGTCACCGAAGGTATCGACCTGACCGGAAAAACCATTGTCGTCACGGGTTGCAACTCGGGGATAGGCTTAGAGACGATGCGTGTGCTCGCGTTGCGCGGCGCGCACGTCGTCGGCACGGCCCGCACGCTCGAGCGCGGCCAAGAAGCGTGCGCGAGCATCGCAGGCAACGCGACGCCCGTGGTTCTCGAGCTCAGCGACTTCGACTCCGTCGTCGCCTGCGCGGAGTCGATCCGTGCACTCGATACGCCAATCGACGCGCTCGTCTGCAACGCCGGCGTGCTGCTCGTGCAGCTCGAGCAAGTGCGCGGCCTCGAGAGACAGTTCGTCGTCAATCATTTGGGACACTTCATACTCGTTAACCGCTTGCTCGACCGCGTGATCGCGGGGCCGCAGGGCCGCGTAGTCGTCGTCGGTAGCATGTCGCACGCGCAGCCGCCGCCGGGCGGCATCCAGTTCGACAATCTCTCGGGTCAAGGCTGGGAGCGCCAGGCCTACGGCCACTCGAAGCTCGCGAACGGGCTGTTCTCGTTCGAGCTCGCGAAACGCCTCGCAGGCACGCGGGCCACGTCGAACTCGCTGCACCCAGGCGTGGTCGCGACCAACATCATGCGCAACCTGAACTTCACGCCGCCCGCGGGCGGCGGCAATCGTGGCGGTGGCGGTGGCGGTGGCGGCGGTTTCTCGTTCGAGCAGCCGGCGCAAGGCGCCGCGACGAGCTGCTATCTCGCGAGCCACCCGTCGCTCGCGGGCGTCACGGGGCTCTATTTCGTCGACTGCAATCCCGCCGAGCCGAGCGCGTTGCAAAAGGATCCGGCTTTGGCCGCGCGGCTCTGGCAGGTCTCCGAGGAGCTCACGCGCCCGTACTTGGCGTAACGGGCAGGTCGAGCTCGAAGCCCGCGGCGCGCAAGCCGCGCAGCATCGCGTCGCGCAGCCGCGGATCGAAACGCCACACCTCGACGAGCCCCCGCAAGTCGCGCTCGATGTGCGGCGAAAGCGCGAGTAGCTTGAGCCGTGCTTCCGTAGCGGCAGCCTGATCGCCGCAGAGACCGGCCGCGGCTGCGGTGACCATGTGGGTCACGAACCACCTCGGCATGTCGAGCTCCTGTGCCAGGGGCAGAGCCGCGCACGGATTGCCCTCCTGCAAGTGCGCGAACGCGTACGCGAGGTTGAAGATGGGGCGCGGGTGCGCTGCCAGCCGCTGCGCTTTTGCCACGAGCTCGAGACCGTGCGTCACATCGCCGTAGGCCGTGAGAGTGATGCCGAACAGCCCCAGCATCTCCGGGTTGTTCGGGTCGAGCGCCAGAGTCCGCTGCGCCGTGTGCAAGAAGGCGGGCTCGCCGCTGTAATACTGAACGCGAGTCAGCGCCGCGTTCGCCATGACGTTGTCGCTGTCGAGCTCCAGCGCGGTGCGCACCGCCGCGCGGGCCTTCGCGAGCGACTCGCTCGTACCGTCGACATTCGCGTGGAACGTGTGCTCGTCGACGAACAGCATCGCGAGACCGGCCCAGGCGTAAGCGAGCTTCGGTTGGCGTTCGACGAGGTCTTGGAAGCACGCGAGCGCGTCCGGAAACTGCGCCGGGTCCGTCACGCGACGGAACTCGCGGTAGCGAATCTGGCAGTCGGGCAGCTCGGGCGTGTGCGCCGCGCGTCGGGCTAGCGCGAGCTCCGCTTGGAAGACCGGGCCGAACGGCGCTGCGGCCGCTGCGGCGGCGCGCGCGATGTCGACTTGCGCGGCGGTTTGCCGCTCGAGGTCCGGAAGCTCGTCGAAAGCGGCGCTCCAAATCTGGCGGCCGGTTTCGGCGGCGATGATGCGCAGCGTGACGCGCGGCCCTTCGCCCGAGTCGCGGACGCTGCCCGTGAGCACGTAGCTATGCTCCGTGCCGAGCACGCCGTCGAGCGGCGTGCCGGCGCCGTACCAGGTCGCCTGCGTGGCGATCACGAACAGGTCGAGCTCGCCGAGCCGGAGCAGGATCTCTTCCGTGAGGCTGGCAGCGAGGCGGTCGAAGCGTGGCGAGTCGGAGCTCAGGTTCTCGAGCGGCACCACGACGATACGCGTCTTGTGGGCACGCTCGGGTGGCGCGGCCGCCAGGCTCGGCGTAGCCGTCGACCCGGGATCGAGCAGCACGAACGCGACGGTCGCCGCAGCGACGGCGAACGCTGCCGCGAGCCATAGCCAGCGCCGATCTGCGCGGAGCGAGGCCGCGAGGCGTGGCAAAGAGCCTTGCCCCGGGCGCCTCTCGGGCGCCTCCGCGTACGCGGCGGCGACCGCATAGGCGCCGCGCGGGAGCACGAGCCGCACGGGATCGGCGCTGCCTTCGCCGGCGTAGTACTCCACGAGTCGTTGCCGCAGCCGCACGGCCTCGACGCGCACGAGCGGGTCGGTCTGTGCATCGAAATCGGCCGGGCGTCCGAACACCTGCACGGCGATCGTGTAGCCCTTGAGCCGTTCGCCGCGGCCCGCGAGCGTTTCCGTGACGACGAAACGCAGAAAGTTCGAGGCGCGGTCGGCGTGCTCGAACGCGCGGCTGCGCAATACGCGGTCGAGCGCCGCACGCACCTCCGCGGCCGTGGGTTCGGTGCCTAGCGGTCGGTTCGCACTCATCGCCGTCCTGTGGCCCAGAGGCTGGCTGTCGCGAGCGCGGCGCCTTCCGCGAGCGCGCCGAGCTTCTTGTAGACGATCGCGGGGTCTACGCGGCTGTAACCCGCGAACGAGCCGAAGCCGCAATCCGTGCCGGCGATGACGCGTTCGCGACCGACTAGGCGTGCGTACTGGCAGAGCTGCTCCGCGATGAGCCGCGGGTGCTCGAGGTAGTTCGACGACGTGGCGATGCAGCCCGGGATCAGCACCTTGTCCTCGGGCACACGCGCGTCGCGCCACACGACCCACTCGTGACGGTGCCGCGGGTTCGCGGCCTCGAACAGGATGCCCGCCGGTTTCGCCTTGAGCACGATCGCGACAATCTTCTCGAGCGGGATGTCATGGTCGTGCGGCCCCTCGTAGTTGCCCCAGCAGATGTGCATGCGCATTCGGTCCGCCGGTATGTCGCGCACGGCATGGTTGAGCGCTTCGACTTGCGCTGCGGCGCGCTTCAAGAACTCGGCCTCGCTGAGCTCTTGGAACGCCGTGTGCCTCGCCATCGCGAGGTCGGGACAGTCGAGCTGCAAGACGAAGCCCGCGGCCACGATGGCGTCGTACTCGGGCTTCATCGCCGCGCCGATGGCGTCGACGTAGGCTTCGTGGCTCGGGTAGTACTTGTTCGATTGAAACGCGGAGACCACGCCGGGTGACGCGGCGTTCATGAAGGCTTCGACGGACCGATGGGGGGCTGTCGCCGCACGCAGGTTGGCGATGTCCTTGGCGCCTGCAGCGCGGTCGACGAGCGCGATCGGGGCGACGCAGGCCGCGCGCTTGAACGCTTGCTTGCCGATCATTCGCGTCATGGCTTCGCGCAGCTCGGGGTAGGGCGCGAGATCGAGGTGCGGTGGGCGCGGGTAATGGCCCGCGAAGCCCGACAGCCGGTCTTTGACATAAGTGTCGTACCCGACCTTGCTCGTCTCGCCGTCGCTCACGATATCGACGCCGGCCGCGACGGCAGCGTCATAGGCTGCCGCGTCGACGGCCTCGCCGTTTTCCCTCTTGTAGAGGAGATCGACGACGGCCGCGCTGCGCGGCAAGCTGCCGACATGCGTCGTCAGGATGCGGTCTTGGCTCAACTTCACTTGTTATTTGCGGCGCCGTTCCATGGCGGGCCCCTTTGGCGACATTGTGTCCTAGGCTAACGAAAAAATCTT
>DATFFV010000198.1:0-4878 GCA_035249885.1 Gammaproteobacteria bacterium
TGATTCGATCTGCATCACGGACATCTGCCGCTAAACGCAAGAAACGCGGCGGCGTGCGCCGGCGCGCGAGCGCCGCGCTCAACCACACGATCGTTTGGTGCCGCGACCAGGAGAAGTCGGCCGGCTTCCTGACCGAGATCCTCGATCTGCCGCCGCCGCGCCGCTTCTTGGGCTTCCTCGTCGTCGACCTCGCAAACGAGGTCTCGCTCGACTATATGCCGGCCGAGTCCGAGCCGATCGCGTTGCAACACTTCGCGTTCCTGGTCACGGAAGCCGAGTTCGACGCGGCACTGCCGCGCGTGCGCAAGCTCGCGAAGAAGATCTGGGCCGACCCGGCGCGCACGCAGCCGGGCCGCATCAATCATCATTTCGGCGGGCGTGGCGTGTATTTCGAAGACCCTGACGGGCACCTCTTCGAGCTCATCACGCGGCCGTACGGCGACCCGAAGGATCTGTAGCGCGGAGCGCGCTTTTGCGCGTCCCGCTGTCGTTTCGCGCCGCGCCAATCGATTCCTGCAGTGTTGCCTCAGGGCGACGCATGGGGCCTCGAGGTATTCGCCCGCGCGTCGCGCGCAGGCACAAACGCGCCTCACATAATCGCGTCGAGCCGCGCACGAATGGCGCCACGGCGCGGATCGAACGTGAACCGCCACGGTCAGCCCAGCGTTGCGCACGTACCACGAGAGCGACGCGGCGCTCGACGAGTGGACGAGCTCGTGGTCGCGCTGCGAGTCTCAATCCGGCGACACGTGGACCTTGCCTACGAACCGTTGTTAGGGTGCGAGCAGTTAAGGCAAAACATTCGAATCACAACCAACACAACTCAATAAGGGCTGAAAAAGGCAAACCGATCGTGAGGTCGGGACGCAAAGCCTCCGGTCTTGGCGACAAGACAGCGGGGTTGCCAGTCGAGAGAGCGGCGCTGCCCGCTTCCCGCTGACGTTCGTCCTCCTCCTACTGCGATCGCGCCTTTTGAGCGTTCGCAAGGAGGCGGTATGTACGTCAGATATCACGCATTTAGGATCTTCGGCCTCGTGTTGCTCGGCTGCGCGCTGCAAGGCTGCGGCGGGGACGAAGAGGCTGTCGACCCAAACGCCGACAGCGACCCCGATATCGACGTCGAGCTCACCGGCAGCGTCGGCGACGGGCCCGTCGTCGGCGCGCAGCTCGCGGTTCGCAGCAACGCAGGCGCCCTGGTGCAGAACGCCGTCAGCAGCCAGCTCGCCGGCTACAACATCACATTCAAGACCAAAGGCAGGCTGTTCCCGCTGTTCATCGAAGCGACCGGCGGAACCGACTTGGTCACGAACCTGCTGCCGGACGTCCCGTTGCGAAGCGCTGCTCTCGAACCGCGCAATCGAGTGGTCGCCAACTTGAGCCCGTTCACGACCTTGGCGCTGGCCACCGCCGAACAAATGAGCGGCGGACAGACGAGCAGCAACGTCCGAACGGCGCTCGGCACGGTCACTGCCGAATTCAACAGCGGCTTGACGACGCTCGCGGCGGGCGGCGTCATGAGCTCGACGATCAACGACTCGAACTTACCCGAGATCGTCAAGAGCTCGGAAACGCTCGCCGAGACCCTTCGGCGCGTAAATTCGATCAGGCGGGCCTCGGGCCGAACGTCGTCGGTCGACGACGTCATCAAGGTCGTCGGGGCGGATTTGGCAGACGGCAAGCTCGATGGTCGCGGTGCGAGTTTAACCGACGCGCACGCGTCGGCGGCCACCGTCCTCGTCAGTGCGCAAGTGCTCGTCGAAGCGATGACGAATAGCCTGCGCGTCAATGACCAATCGGCCACGGCGGCCCTCGACGGTGCCATCAACCGACTGGCATCGACCCCGATCGCGACGCCGACGGCCACGCAGCCGATCACCGCGGGAATGATCGACGCTGCGCGCACCGGCACCGCGGCCGCGAGTGCGATCGTGCCCTCGCCCGCACTGACGGCCCTTCAGCAAGCCCTCGGCGCCCTGACGCCCGGCATGCTCCCTGCCGCCGTGACGCAGGCGCTGCCGAGCGGCGCGGCAGCGACGCTTGCCCCTGCCCTAACGCAGATCACGACCGGCGCGCAGAGCGACGTCGACGCGGTCAACGCCATCAGCGGGGGCGCCGGCGTCCCGAACTCGCCGCCGACGATCTCGGGCTCGCCGCCGCCGACGGCCACCGTCGGCGCGCTGTATTCCTTCACGCCGACGGCAGCGGACCCCGAGGGTGCCACGCTGACATTTGCGATCGCGAATCTCCCGGCCTGGGCAACGTTCAACGCGACGACGGGACGACTGTCGGGCACGCCCGCGGCGGCCAACGTGGGCACGTTCAGCGGAATCTCGATCAGCGTCAGCGATGGCGCCGCAAGCACGTCGCTGCCCGCGTTCGCGATCGCCGTGGCTGCGGCGCCGAACGCACCGCCGACGATCTCGGGTTCGCCGCCGACGTCCGTCACAGCCGGCGCGCTGTACTCGTTCACGCCGACGGCCAACGACCCCGAGGGTGCCACGCTGACGTTTGCGATCGCCAACCGGCCGGCTTGGGGCACGTTCGACACGGCCACCGGTCGCCTCGCGGGCACGCCGACAACCGCGGGCACGTTCGGCAACATCGTGATCAGCGTGAGCGACGGCACTGCCTCGGCCGCGCTGCCCGCGTTCGCGATCGCCGTGACCGCGGCGAACGTGCCGCCGGTCATCTCGGGCACTCCGCCGACGACCGGCACCGTGGGCACGGCGTACACGTTCACGCCGACCGCGAGCGATGCGAACACGGGCCAGACATTGACGTTCAGCATCGCCAACCGCCCGGCCTGGGCGACGTTCACGGCGAGCACAGGCCGTCTGCAAGGCACGCCGACGAGCGCCAACGTCGGCACCTTCAGCGGTATCACGATCAGTGTCAGCGACGGCCAGGCGAGCGCGCAGCTCGCGCCGTTCACGATCACCGTGAGCAACCCGCCGAACCGTGTGCCGACGATCACCGGCACGCCGCCGTCCTCCGTCATGCAGGGCACGGCCTACTCGTTTCAACCGAGCGCGAGCGATCCCGACGGCGATACGCTGACGTTCACGGTCGCCAACGCGCCGGCGTGGGCCGCGTTCGATTCGGCCACGGGCCGGTTGTCGGGAACGCCGTTGGCGCAGCACGTCGGCACGACGAGTGGCATCGTCATCACGGTGAGCGACGGCGCGCTCACGGCCTCGCTGCCGGCCTTTGCCGTCACCGTTCAGGCGGTCGCGACGGGCTCGGCCATGCTGAGCTGGACGCCGCCGACGACGAACACCGACGGCTCGCCGCTCACGAACCTCGCGGGCTACAAGATCTACTGGGGCACGCAGCAGGGCACCTATCCCAACTCGGTGACGCTCAACAATCCCGGCCTCGCGACATACGTCGTGGAAGGCCTGGTGCCCGGCACGTATTTCTTCGTCGCGACGGCCGTGAACACGCTGGGTGCCGAGAGCTCGTTCTCGGGGGTCGCGAGCAAGACGATCCCGTAACGACGGGCGCGGGCGTCGGCACGTGCGACGAGCTCGATGGGCCGGCTGCGTCGAAGGTCAGCCGTCGACGGGCTGCTTCGGAGTTCGCAAGCGCAGCTCGTAGAAATCGAGATCGAGCCAGCGCCCGAACTTGAAGCCGGCGTGATGAATCGTGCCCGCGAGCACGAAACCGAGCTCGACGTGGAGCGCGATGCTCGCCGAGTTCGTCGCGTCGATGCCGCCCACCATCACGTGATAGTCCTGCTGCTCTGCCGTGGCGATGAGGCGCGTGAGGAGCGCGCGCGCCACGCCTTGGCGGCGATGGTCGCGGTGCACGTAGACCGAGTGCTCGATCGTGTACTTGTAAGCGGGCCAGTGGCGGAA
This sequence comes from Gammaproteobacteria bacterium, assembly GCA_035249885.1. Lineage (GTDB taxonomy): Bacteria > Pseudomonadota > Gammaproteobacteria > Steroidobacterales > Rariloculaceae > FEN-1219. The sequence continues at coordinate 3,858 of DATFFV010000198.1, forward strand.
CGGGCCGTAGGTCGCGAACCCGAGCAGCGCGCCCGCGTCGTCGACAACTCCGAGCACGGGGAATTGGCGCACCTCCTTGGCACGAAACCACTCGACCATGCTCGAGAGCTCTCGCGGCCGGTAGTCGAACACCGCCGTCGACGTGACGATGGCGTCGTTCAGGATCGCGAGAATCGCCTCGGCATGCTCGTCGTAGCGGCAGGTGATGATGCGCATGCGGCGCGAAGATAGCAGATACGCGGGTCGCGTTTCTCGGCGAAGCGCCCAGATTCGAGTGGCGACGACGGCACGCCGGCCGTGCGACCGTGCCCCTAGGGTTGCAATGGCACGTATGCGCCGCAGTAGACTCGCTGCCAGGAGAGCTTGAGATGAGCATCCCCATGGAAAGCTGGCCGCGGCGGCATCGCATCACGGTCGACGACTACTACCGCATGGCCGAGATCGGCGTGCTGCCACGCGACGCCCGCGTCGAATTGATCGAGGGAGAGATCATCGATATGGCGCCCATCGGGACGGAGCACGCGAGCGTCGTGGATCGGCTCAACCACCTGCTCGTGCATGCGGTCGGGGAGCGCGCGATCGTTCGCGTCCAGAGCGCAGCACGGCTGAGCCACATCACGGAGCCCGAGCCCGACGTGGCTGTGCTCAAACCGCGGGCCGACTTCTACCGGCACGCTCACCCGCGCGGCGACGAAATCTTGCTGCTCGTCGAGGTCAGCGACTCGTCGCTGCGCTATGACCGCGACATCAAGATGCCGCTGTACGCACGCTATGGCGTCGGCGAATTCTGGCTCGTCGATCTAGTGAACGGGTGTCTGTCGATCTACGGCGACCTCGTCGACGGCGAGTATCGAGCGCACACCTCGATCCGCGATCCCGCCCTCACGGCGCTCGCATTGCTGCCGGACGTCAGGATCGATCTAGGGCAGATCTTCGAGCGCTGAGCGGACGCGCGCGGGGGCGGCGGCCGTTACGCCGGCGAGGCGGACTGCGTGCTCCACGTGCGCGAGCGTGCGCGCGA
>DATFFV010000199.1:0-3757 GCA_035249885.1 Gammaproteobacteria bacterium
CACGCGAGGGCCGGCCGCCGCAACCACGAGAACGTCAGACGCGCGGGCGGCGTCTTTGCGAGGCGAGCCGCGTCGGCAAACGCCCAGCGCAGCTCGTCGTCGCCTTGGAGCTCGCGCGCGAGCTCTGCCGCGGCCTCGCAGCGCGCGAGCTCGGCTTCGTGCTCGGGGTCGCGCTCGAGCCACTCGGTGAGGTCACGCTCTCTGGCCGGATCGAGCGGGCCCGCATCGAGCTCGACGAACCATCGCGCCGCCGTATCGTCGGGCTCATCGCGATGTAGCAAGTTGTCGTTTGCCTTCGTCATGCTCCCGATCTCTTGAGCCTGCGCTGACAGGTTTCCAGCGCGTGCTGCATCTCCCGTTCGACGGTCCGCTTGCTGATGCCGAGCCGTGCCGCGATCGCCTCGTAATCGAGCTCTTCCGCGACGCGCAGCAGGAAAACTTGCCGGCAACGCGGCTTGAGCTCGAGCAACGTCCTCCTCACGATCGCGAGCCCGCGGCCGAAGTCGACGACGACCTCGGGCGGGTCTTCGCCGCTCGCGAGCTCATCCGCCGCTGCATCGTCGATGCTCGACTCTCGGCGCCGCCGAAACCGGTCGCGCGCGAGATTGGTCGCGACTTTGTAGAGATACGCGCGCGCGCGGCCACCCGCTCTATCCAAATCGGTGACATCGAGTAGGCGCGCATAGGTCTCCTGCAATGCGTCCTCCGCGTCGGCGCCGTTCACTAGCAGTCCCTTGAGATACCGCAGCAGCGCATGCCGATGACGCTCGAACAGCTCGCGCACGAACCGTGCGTGCTCGTCCGAGGCGGCGGCCGCCTCACTGCTCGTGGGCGCGGGAACCGCGTCCGCGGCGCGCGGCGGCGAGGGTCGGTCTGCGGGCATCCAAAGTGCTCGGCCGCGTAACGGCGGCGCATCCGTCGTCATATCCCGCCTTAATACGCTCGAGTCCCGGTTTTCCGCCAAGTTTGATTCGTCATACCCGGATCGCAGCCGTCAGGCGCTCGGCGTTTGAAGCGCCGCATCGCGTGGTCGTTGATCGGCGAGCAGCGGAATCCGTCAGACGCGGACATAACGCAGCGACGCGTCCAGCCGCTCCAAGTCATCGACGTCGGACGTCAGCACGCCGTGTCCACGCTCGCGGGCGCATAAGACGACGGACGCGTCGATGACGTCGCGTGTACCTGCGACTCCGCAAAGCTGGCCCGCCGAGCGCGCGCGTTGGTCATCGAGCGGCACGACCTCGACCAAATCCGAGCCGAGCAGCCAAGCGAGCCGCGCTTGGCGGCTGCCGTCGCGCCACACCTGGCCCACGACGCCGGCTGGCGCTGCGAGACGGATTTTGTGTTGCTGGGCACGCGCCACGATGGCGACTACGGCTCGTTCGTTGCGCTCGAACGCGATCAGGGCGCTCGCGTCCATGGTAAGCCCTTCGCTCATTTGCGGCGGTGCTTGCGCTTTCGTTCGGCGGCGATCCCGAGCGCCGCGTCGGCGGCGATCCGCTCGCGATCTGTTAGCGGACCGCCACTCTCGGCAAGCATCTCGTCGAGCATCGCCTTGAGATCATCGAGCTTCGCCTTTTCCTCCATGGCAGCGGCGACGTAGGCGCTGATGCTGGGCGCGCGACCCTCGCGCACGGCATCGTGGGCGCGCGTTACGAGCGCAGGCGGCAGAGTAACGGCGATTTTGGCTTTCGTCATACCACTGATCATACCGTGCGCTGCCAATTGACGCTATGACAGGCGCAAGCCGGTCCACGGCGCGGGGCCGGCCCCGTTTTCATGGTAAAAATGTGCTGTGCCATGGGTTGAAAAATGTCGCACCCAGTCGTTCTAATCGCGGGACTCGAGCTCGCCGAGTACGGGTTCCCGCATGGGCACCCGTTCGGCCCCGATCGCTATTCCGCGTTCATGGCGGAGCTCGAGCGCTCGCCCGTTGCGCCGGAGCTGACCCGCAAGCCGCCGCGGCAAGCGACGCGCGCCGAGCTCGAGTACTTTCACACCCCGCGCTACGTCGACCGCGTCATCGAGCTGTCGGCGCGCGGCAGCGGTCTGTTGGACGCGGGCGACACGCCCGCGTTCCCCGGCGTCTACGAGGCTGCGGCGCAGGTCGTCGGCGGCACGCTCGAGGCGCTCGCGGCAATCGTCACAGGTCCCGCGCGGCGTGCGTTCATCCCGATCGGCGGCTTGCACCACGCGACGCGCGACAGCGCCGCCGGCTTCTGCGTGTTCAACGACTGCGGCGTCGCGATCGAAGCCGCGCGGCGGCTCCACGGTATTCGCCGTGTCGCCTACGTCGACATCGACGCGCACCACGGCGACGGCGTCTTCTACGCGTTCGAGCAGGACCCCGATCTCAAGTTCGCCGACTTCCACGAGGACGGCCGCTTCCTCTATCCCGGCACGGGCAGCCGCAGCGAGACCGGGCGCGGCTTAGGCATAGGCACGAAGCTCAACATTCCGCTGCCGCCCGGCGCCGGCGACGCCGAGTTCCACGCGGCCTGGGAGGAGGTCGAGGTGTATCTCGACGCGGCGCGGCCCGAGCTCATTCTGTTGCAATGCGGCGCGGACTCGATCGCGGGCGACCCGATCACGCACCTGCTGCTCACGCCCGAGGCGCACGCGCACGCCGCGCGGCGGCTGTGCGTGCTGGCCGACCGCTACGCGAGCGGCCGCGTGCTCGCCATGGGCGGCGGCGGCTACAACCGCGCAAACCTCGCGCGCGCCTGGACGCGCGTCGTCGAAGAGCTGGCGGCTTAAGGATGCACTGTCCGTTCTGCAATTTCGAGGATACGAAGGTGACCGACTCGCGGCTCGCGGGCGAGGGTCGCCAGGTGCGGCGCCGCCGCGAGTGTCTGTCGTGCGGCGAGCGCTTCACGACCTTCGAGGGCCCCGAGCTCGTCATGCCGTATGTCGTCAAGCGCGACGATCGTCGCGAGCCGTTCGACGTCAACAAGCTGCGCAACGGGTTCTTGAACGCGCTCCAGAAGCGCCCCGTGCAGCGCGAGGATATCGAGCGCAGCATCGAGCACATCGAGCATCATTTGCAGACGCTCGGCGAGCGTGAGGTGCCGAGCCGGCTCATCGGCGATCTCGTCATGGAGGAGCTGCGCCGCCTCGACGAGGTGGCGTACGTGCGATTCGCGTCGGTCTATCGCAGCTTCCAGGACGTCACGGAGTTCCAGCAGGAGATCGAGCGCTTGCAGTCGCTGCCGAGCCTGCGGGCGAGCCGCGAGCAGATGTCGCTCTTGCCCGAAGAGCCGCGCAAGAAGTGACGTCGCAGCGAGACCGCCATGGCTGACGCCCACGATCACGAGCACATGGCGGAGGCGCTGCGCCTCGCGGAGAACGGCCTCTATGACACGGCGCCCAACCCGACCGTGGGCTGCGTGCTCGTCAAGGACGGGCGCGTCGTCGGGGGGCGCACCGGCGACAAGGGCCGCGGTCGCGACGGCGAGCCGCTGCCGAACTTCGAGCCGGGCTCCGACATCGTCGCGCGCGTGACCGTGCTCGCGGAGGGGACGCAAGGGCACCTCACGGGCGCGGCGCTCGACCGGTTCGGCCTGCACGGCGAGAACCCGCAGGTGTGGGCGCTCGGGGTCAAGGAGGTCTGGCGCGTCGCGAAGCCGCTGCGCCGCGTCATCCACACGATGGGCTGGCCGCTCCGCGGCGGCGCGCGCTACCGCGAGTTCGGCGGGTCGTTCGTCTATCCGCTCGGCGACGACCTCGTCACCATCGGGATGGTCGTCGGGCTCGACTA
>DATFFV010000200.1:0-6327 GCA_035249885.1 Gammaproteobacteria bacterium
GGGCGCTCGCAACCACTTCCGCTACATGGCCGGTTGGGCCACGAAGATCGAAGGCTCGACCATCGAGATCTCGGTCGGCGCGCCCGAGGGCGGGCGCGTCAACGCCTACACTCGGCGCGAGCCCGTCGGCGTCGTGGCGCAGATCATCCCGTGGAATTTTCCGCTCGTCATGGCTGCGTGGAAGCTCGGTCCGGCGCTCGCTGCGGGCTGCACTTGCATCTTGAAGCCCGCGGAGCAAACGCCGCTCACCGCGTTGCGGCTCGGCGAGCTCATCGTCGAGGCCGGATTTCCGCCCGGCGTCGTCAACATCCTCACGGGCTACGGCGAAACCGTGGGCGCGGCGCTCGTGACCCATCCCGGCGTCGACAAGATCGCGTTCACGGGCTCGACGCTCGTCGGCAAGGCGATCAACAAGGCGGCGACCGACACGCTCAAGCGCGTGTCGCTCGAGCTCGGCGGCAAGTCGCCCGTCATCGTGTTGCCCGATGCCGACGTCGATTCCGCAATCAAGGGCGCGGCCGGCGGCATCTTCTTCAACGCGGGCCAGGTTTGCGCGGCGGGCTCGCGTCTCTACGTGCACCGCAAGATCTTCGACCGCGTCGTCGAGGGCATCGGCGGTGCGGCGTCGTCGATTCGGCTCGGCCCCGGGCTCGATCCGAGCACGCAGATGGGGCCGCTCGTGTCGCGCGAGCAGCAGGAGCGCGTGCTCGGTTACATCGAGTCGGGCAAGGCCGAGGGCGCCTCCGTCGTCACGGGCGGGGACGCGCCCGCGCACTCCGGTTTCTACGTGAAGCCCACGGTCATGGCGGACGTGAAGCGCTCGATGCGCGTGGTGCAAGAGGAGATCTTCGGTCCCGTGCTCGTCGCGCAGCGGTTCGACGATCTCGACGAGGTGGCGGCGCTCGCCAACGACACGCCGTACGGGTTGAGTGCGAGCATTTGGTCGAACGATCTCAAGGCCGTGCACCGGCTCGTCCCGAAGATCAAGGCGGGCACCGTGTGGGTCAACACGCACGGGCCCGTCGACGCGAACATGCCGTTCGGCGGGTTCAAGCATTCAGGGCTGGGCCGCGAGCACGGCCGCGTAGGTATCGAGATGTACACGGAGCTCAAGTCCGTCTGCATGTTCGTGTGAGCGAGTGGACGTAGGAGCAAAGATGAGCGTAGTCGACCCCAGTGGCAAGGAAGCCGTGCGCCGGCGTGAGCCGGAAGAACGCGGCGCGGGCACCTACGCCGGCGGCGTAGCGAGCTTGGTGCGCGTTCTCGACGAGAGTCGGCTCAAGCCCAAAGCCAAAGAGCAGGAAGTGCTCGACGTCGCGACCGAGTATTTCCTCCAGCATGGCTATCGCGGCGCGAGCATCAACGCGATGGCGCGCAGCTCGGGCATCTCGAAGGAGTCGATCTATCGCTACTTCAGCAGCAAGCAGCAGCTGTTCGAAGCCGTGATCGGCCGCGAGCTCATCGAGTACCGGCGCAGCCTGCATCGCCTCGACGCGACGCTGCGCAGCATGGACTTGCGCGCGGCGCTGATCACCGTCGCCGAGACCATTCTGGGGATCATCACCACGGATCGCACGCTCGCGCTGCGCCGCCTCATCTTCGACGAAGCGACCCGTTCACCCGAGGTAGGCCAGCACTACTACAAGATCGGACCCGGCCAAGGGTACGCGGTGCTCGAGGCCGTATTCGAAACGCATGCGCACCAAAGCGATTTCGACATAGCCTCGCTGGCGCGGTATTTCGCGGGTCTCTTGTCGTGGCGCGTGACCATGGAGCGGCAGTGCGCCGTGCGCCCGCAGCCGACGCCCGAGGAAAACGCGGCGCTCGCCGCAACGATGGTCGACGATTTCATGAAGGCTTTCTTAAGGCCGAAGTGAGCGCCAAGGGATGGAACCGGCGCGAGGTCCTCGGCGGCGCGCTCGCCGCAGGAGCCATGACGGGTACGCCGTTCCGACTGGGTTCCGCCCAACCGCGAGGTGACGCCGTGGGTCGGCCGCGCGATCTCTTGATCCGCAACGCCTACGTCCTGACGATGGACGCGGCGCTCGGCGACATCGCCGGTGGCGACGTGCACGTGCGCGATGGCGCCGTCGCAGCCGTGGGCCGCGGGCTCGAGGCGCCTGCCGGCGCCGAGATCCTAGACGGCACGGGTATGCTCGTGCTGCCCGGGCTCATCGAAACGCACTGGCACGTGTGGACGACGCTGCTGCGCAGCCTTGCCGGCGACGAACAGGAGCACGGCTACTTTCCGACGTCGCGCACGGTCGGCACCTTCTATACGGCCGACGACATGTACGTGGCGGGGCGGCTCGCGGCCGCCGAGGCCGTGCATTCGGGTTTAACGTTCCTGCACGATTGGTGTCACAACGCGCGCACGCCGGCCCACGCCGAGTCGGCGCTGCGTGCTCTTGCCGAGACCGGCATTCGCGCACGCTTCTCGTACGGCTCGCCGACGGGTGCGAGCAACGACGCGAGCATCGACCTCGATGATTTCGAGCGCCTGCACGCGCGCTGGAGCGACTACGGCAACGGCGGTTTGCTCACACTCGGGCTCGCGTGGCGCGGCGCGGCGTCGGCCGCGACGTTGCGCGACTACGAGGTCGCGAAGGAGCTCGGCCTACCGATCTCGGTGCACGCCAACAATTTCCAGACGAGTGCGGGTGGCATCCAACAGCTCGCGGACCGCGGCCTGCTGGGTCCCGACGTGCAGGTCATCCACGCGGTCTGGTGCACGCCCGCCGAAATCCGCGCGCTCGCGGAGAATCGCGTTGGCGTCAGCGTGTCGCCGTACTCGGAGCTGCGCATCGGGTTCGGCTTTCCGATCGCGGCGCAGCTCTCCGAAGCCGGCGTTGCGGTCGGTCTATCGGTCGATACGCCGACGCTCTCGGGCAACGCCGACATGTTCGCGATCATGAAGGCGGTTCAGAACATCGAGAACGGCCGGGCGCAGAACGAATTCAAGCTCACGGCGCGCCGCGTGCTCGAGCTTGCGACGATCGAGGGCGCGCGGTCGATGGGTCTCGCCGGCAGCATCGGCTCGCTGACGCCGGGCAAACGCGCGGACATCATCATGGTCGACACGCGCGCGTTGAATCTCGCGGTGCTCACGGAGCCGGCGCACCTGCTCGTCGAGGCGGCGCAACCGGCCAACGTCGACACGGTTCTCATCGATGGGCGCATCGTGAAGCGCGGCGGGCGCCTGACGACCGTCGACGTGGCCGACGTCATCGACGACGCGGCGCGCGCGTTCGCCGAGCTGCGGCGGCGCTCCGGCTGGTCCTGGCCCAGTCAAATATAGCGGTTGAACCCGCCGCAGACCTCGACCGTCGTGCCCGTCATGTAGCTGTTCTTGTCGGAGACCAAGAACGCGGCGACGTTGCCGATCTCCTCGGGCTCGGCCCAGCGGCCGAGCAGCGTCTGATTCGCAATGCCGGCGCGCACCTGATCGGGCGTGACGTTGCGCACCTTCGCCATCGCCTCGGCGCGCGGTCCCCACGATTCGACTTTCGTGAAGCCCGGGCAGATGTTGTTGACCGTGATGCCGAGGCTGCCGAGCTCGCCGGCCATGAGCTTGGAGAACGCGATGATGCCGGCGTTCGGGATCGTCGTCGTGAACGTACCTGCGAGCAGTTGCTTGCCCGTGACGCCCGAGACGTTGAGGATGCGCCCCATGCGGCTCTTCTTGAGCGCGGACAGTGCGTGCTTCGTCGCGTAGACGGCGGCCATGAGGTTCACGTTGAGCGCCTTCTGCCACATCTCGGCCGTGAGGCTCTCGAGCGTGCCGGGAATCATGCCGCCGACGTTGTTGACGAGGATGTCGATGCCGCCGAGCTCAGCGGCCGCCTTGTCGACGAATTCCTTGCAGCCTGGGTCGGTTGCGAGGTCCGCAACGATGCCGACGGCCTTGACGCCGTGGCGTTCCATGTCTTTGACGGCAGTCGCGAGCCGCTCGGCGCCGCGCGCGGAGAGGGCGACGTTGCAGCCTTCCTTCGCGAGCGCCGTGGCGATCGCGTAGCCGATGCCCTGGCTCGAGCCCGTGATCGCCGCGTTCTTGCCCTTGAGACCGAGATCCATGTGCCGACTCCCGAACGATGTTGTGGCCCGCGATTATGCCGGATCGGGCGGCGCGCTGAAGCCGTCGCGCTAGAATGCGCCGCACCGAGGCGCCCCGACCGGCGCGAAGAAGAACCGCCGATGGACGAACCCTTGCCCAAGGTGTGGCTCAAGCCAGGGCGCGAGAGATCTCTGCGCCGCCGCCACCCCTGGGTGTTCTCGGGCGCGATCGAGCGCGCCGACGGCGATCCCAAGCCCGGCGCGACGATCGAGCTCGTTGCGGCTTCCGGCGAGTTCCTGGCTTACGCGGCCTATTCGCCTGCGTCGCAGATTCGGGCGCGCGTCTGGACGTTCGACGCCCGCGAGCGCGTCGATGCGGCGTTCTTCCGGCGGCGGCTTGCCCGCGCCGTCGAGTCGCGCCGTCGCCTCGGGTTCCTCGTGCCGAGCGCGGCGTGCCGACTCGTTTTCGCGGAATCGGACGGCCTGCCGGGGTTCATCGTCGACCGTTACGGCGATTACCTCGTGTGCCAAGTGCTCGCGACGGGCGCGGAAACGAGGCGCGCCACGCTCGTCGAGCGGCTCGCCGAGCTCTGCGCCCCGCGCGGCATCTACGAGCGGTCGGAGGGCGGAGCGCGGCACAAGGAGGGGCTGCCGTCGCGGCGCGGCGTGCTCGCCGGCGCGGAGCCGCCGGCGGAGATCGAAGTGCTCGCGGGTGACGTGCGCTCGCTCGTCGAGATCCTCGGCGGGCAAAAGACGGGTGCCTATCTCGATCAGCAGTTGAACCGCCGGCGCGTCGCCGCGCACGCGCACGGCGGCGAGGTGCTCGATGCCTTTTCCTATTCAGGCGGCTTCGCGATCGCGTGCTTGAAGAGCGGCGCGCGTGGTGCGACGCTCATCGATTCGTCGCGCGAGGCGCTCGCGCTCGCCGAGCGCGAGACGAGCCTCAACGGCGTGCGCGAACGTTGCCGATTCGTGGCCGCCGACGTCTTCGACGAGCTGCGGGCGTTGCGCGAGGGTGGGGCCCGGTTCGACCTCGTCGTGCTCGATCCGCCGAAGTTCGTCCACTCGGCGGACCAGATTCCGGCCGGCAGCCGCGGCTACAAGGACATCAACCTGCTCGGGCTGACGCTCGTGCGGCCGGGTGGGGTGCTCGCGACGTTCTCGTGCTCCGGGCACGTCGATGCCTCGTTGTTCCAGAAGATCGTCGCAGGCGCAGCCGTTGATGCGCGGCGTGACGCGCAAATCCTCGAGCGCCTATCCCAGCCGGCCGATCACCCGATCGCGCTCGAGTTTCCGGAAGCCGACTACCTCAAAGGTCTGGTTCTTCGCGTCCACTGAGGTGCCGGTGTTACGGTTTCGGTTCGGCCGAACGCCGCAATTGGCGACGGCCTTCGGTTGAACCGAAACCGTAACACCGGCACCTCTTGCAGATAGCGGTGTTCAGGAACAGACAGCGGTGTATGATTTCGGCGTGAAATCTAGGGCCTCGAGGCAGTCGCAACCCCGCGCCACCGCGCGCGTACAGCGGCGCCGCGAGCGCATGAAAGCCTCGTTGTTGGCGGCCGGAGCCCGTCAATTCGCTGCGCGCGGGGTCGGGCCCGTGAGCGTCGCGGAGCTCATCGCGGAGGCCGACGTCTCGCGCGCCACGTTCTACGAGTTCTTCTCCAGTAAATACAGTTTGTTAGAGGGGATACTTAATCCGATATTTGACAGGGCGACGCGGGAGGTCCGGGCGCTTGCGGCGCGGCCGGCCACGGAAGCCGTCGACGGGCTCGTCGACGTGTATTGGTCGCTGTGGACCACGCACCGCGAGGGCCTGTTGCTGATCCCGCTCGTCGATCAGGAGACGTTCAAGCACTTCGAGAGGCAGCACCGCGCGCTCCACGACGCGTTGCTCGACCTGCTGCTGGCTGTCGAGCGGGCGGACCTGCTGCGCAACGGCAGCGCGCAGTACTCGCTCAAGGTGATAGCGAGGACCGCGGTGCAGCTGCTGCGCGTCTACGATGGCCACGCGGCCGCGGCGGCGTTGTTCCGCGACGCCTTGCGGGGTCTCTTGTTGCGGGCGCACTAGATGTCTCGAGCTCGCGAGATGCGCGCGCTGGCCGTGCTGTTCGTCGGCGTACTGATCGCGGCGCTCGATATCGCCATTGTCGGCCCTGCGCTGCCCGCGATTCGGGACGGTTTCTCCGTGGGTGCCCGCTGGCTGCCGACCGTGTTCAGCGTCTACGTGCTGTTCTACCTCATCGGCACGCCTCTGCTCGGCAAGCGCGCGGA
>DATFFV010000201.1:0-7269 GCA_035249885.1 Gammaproteobacteria bacterium
GGAGGCGTGAATGCCGAACGGCGCGCCTTGCAGGTCGACGAGCACGGCGTGCCGGCCGCCGTTCGGCAGGTCGGTCGGCAGCGTCTGCGTTCGGCCGCCGAGCCGCGTCACCGCGGCCGCAGCCGCGTCGACGTCCGTGACGCCGACGTAGGGCAGCCACTGCGGCGTCCCAGCTCGCTTCTGCATGGCGCCGCCGAGCGGGCCGTTTGGCCCGACGAACACGGAGTACGACGGATCGTTGTCCCAGGCCTGCGAGCGCCAGCCGACGACGTCTGCATAGAACTCGTGCGCGCCGGCCAGGTTAGGGGTCCATAGTTCGTGCCAAACGAATCGGCCGCGGACGGTGGGGTCAGCCATCGGATCCTCCGCTGTCGCCGTGAGGCGACGCTGGTGCTAGCAACTGGACTCGGGTGACCCTGATCCTGACCTCGCCCCGCGGCCGACGCAAGCGTCCGGAGTGCGCGGGCGTCCCCTATACTTCGAGCGCAGTCTCGGGGTGGACCTAAGCCCATGCACCAAGCTCGTGCTCGACCACACACCGGCGCGTGGCTCGTCGCGTTGGCCGCCTCGCTACCGCTGGCGACGGCGCAAGCGCAAGACATCACGGTCGCGGGACGTGTGCTCGACGCTTCGACCGGGGCGCCCGTGCCGTTCGCGGCCGTGACCGTGCTGCGTGGCGGCGTGACCGTCGGCGGCGAGCTCGCGGACGAAGCCGGCCGATTCGTCATCGAGGGACTCGAGCGCGGCAGCTACGTCGTGACGCTCGCCTTCGTCGGCTACACGGCCGCCGAGACGCCGCTGCTCATCGGCGAGCGCAACGACCACTACGACCTCGGCGATCTGCGGCTCGCGCGCGCCGAAGGCGCCATCGACGAGGTCATCATCTCGGCGCAACGCCAGATACTCGAGGCGAACCTCGATCGCCGCGTCTTCGATCTCGGCGAGGATATCGCGCGCTCCACGGGGTCGGTGCTCGATGCGATGCGCGGCCTGCCCGGCGTGACCGTCGGCCAGGACGGGCAGATCGAGCTGCGCGGCAGCGATCGCGTTGCGATCCTCATCGACGGCAAACAATCGGGGCTCACGGGCATCGGCAACCAGGCCGCGCTCGATAGCATTCCGGCCGGCAGCATCGCGAGCATCGAGGTCATCAACAATCCGTCGGCCGCCTACGATGCGACCGGCATGGCAGGCGTCATCAACATCGTCTATCGCCGGGATCGCGAAGAGGGTTTGCAGCTCGACACGGGTGTCTCGCTCGGCGTGGGGATGCTGTCAAAACGCAAACCCGACCTGCCGACCGAGCTCGGCAGCTTCTCGACCAATCCGAAGGTGAACCCGCGGGTCAACCTCGTCAACAACGGCGACGGCGGTGGGTTCCTCGTGCAGGCCGACGTGCTCTACCAGGACGATCTGCCGAACAACGAGTTCACTTCACGGTACTACGACGACGGCCGCTCGACGTTCTCGCAGGTGCCCGAGAACCGCGAGCAAGAGCAACTCGTGGTTCGCGGCGGCTTCGAGCGCGAGATCGACGACTATCGCTCGTGGACGTTCTCGTCCCTATTCGACTTCGAGCATCATCGCGATGTTGCCCAGGTCCCGTTCATCGACGGCGCGTCGCAGCAGCAGTATCGGTTCTGGTTCTGGCGCGAGGAGGAAAAGACCGGCCACTTGAACCTCGTGCTTACCCGCACGCGCGAGTTCGAGCAGCCTGGCCGCGAGCTCAAGTGGAGCTTGCAGTACACGCGTGGCTGGGAGGACGAGGCGTACTTCTTGAACGATCGCTCGGCGTTGCGCAACGCGCAGGACGAGACGCACCTCGACGCGCTCGAGCACACGCTGCCGTTTCAGCTCGACTACGTTCGACCCCTCGAGAGCGGCCGCATCGAGACCGGCGTCAAGCTCCAGCGCCGCGAGATCCCTGTCGACTACGACGTCGTGCGGGGCGTCGATACCGTCATCTACCCCGGGCTCGGCGACTGGTCCGAGTGGGGCGAGGACACGTACGCGGCCTACGGCAACTATGTGTACGAACGGCCGAAGTACGCCGTCGAGGCCGGTCTGCGCGTCGAGCAGACCGACGTGCGCTACGACCTGCCGGCGGAAAACATCTATTACAGCCGCAGCGACCGCTACGACTATTTCGAGCCGCTCCCCAACGTGCGCTTTACCTACAACGTCAGCGACACGGACCGTATCGCCGTCTATTACAACAACCGCGTAGACCGGCCCGGTGAGGCGGAGCTGCGAATCTTCCCGAAATACGACGACCCCGAGCTGCTCAAGGTCGGCAATCCGTACCTGAGGCCGCAGTTCACCGAGCGTTACGAGCTCGCGTACGAGCGGCTCTGGAGCCGCGGTTCCGCGATCGTCTCGCTGTATCGTCGCAACATCGACGACCCGTTCGTACGCGTCTTCGCGATCGACTCGAGCAACCCGGACTACAACATCGTCAACCGCATTTACCAAAACGTCGGCAGCGGCACGCACACGGGTGTCGAGCTCGTCTTCAGCCACGACCTCGGCGAGCACTGGCAGCTCACCGGCAGCGCCAATTGGTACGAGAACGTCATCGATGCGGCCGAGACGACGCTGCTGTTCCCCGTCGCACGCCCCTTTTCGGTGCCGCGCAGCGAGGACGACACCTGGGACATGAAGGTCAACAGCCTGCTGAGGCTGCCAAGCGGCCTCGAAGCCCAGCTATCGCTCGTTTACTATGCCGCCAAGCCCATCGCCCAGGGCCGCGAGGCGCCGCGCTCCTCGGTGGACCTGGGGCTCAAGAAGCCTATCCTGGATACTCGGGCCGAGCTCGTGCTTTCCGTGACTGACCTATTTAACGAGTTCGGCATTCGGCACGAGATCGAAAGCGACGGGTTCGACGCGGTCTACGAGAACTTCTACGAGACCCAGACGGTCACCGTCGGCATGAACTACCGGTTCTGACGCCGCGCGGGGGTCGCACGTGTCTGTGAACGGGGTCTCAGGCCGGCAAGGCCGGAAGGGCTAGTATTCTCAAAAGCCTGATCTTGGCTCGCTAAAAACGGACGCAGGGAAGCAGTCGGATGTCCATGAACACGACGTTAGTCGTCAACGCCAAGGGCGGCGTCGGCAAGACCACGATCACCACGAATCTCGCGAGTTATTTCGCCGCGCGCGACATCCCGACGACGATCGCCGATTTCGATCCGCAAGGCTCGAGCCTGAACTGGCTCGCGCAGCGCAGCAGCGACGCGCGCAATATCCACGGCGCCGACCTCTCGACGCGCCACGGCACCGGCCTACAGAGCGGCCGGCGGCAGATTCCGCGCGACACGCAGCAATTGATCATCGACGCGCCGGCCGGGCCGTCGCGTCTTCTGCTCCAGGATCTGCTCGCGCGCACGCAGTCGATCTTGATCCCCGTGGCGCCGTCGTCGATCGACGTGCACGCGACGGCCAACTTCATCAAGGAGTTGCTGCTCGTCGGCCACGTGCGTTTCCGCAACATCCGCGTAGCCGTCGTCGCCAACCGCGTGCGCAGCGGCAAGCCCGTGTACGCGCCCCTCGAGCGCTTCGTCTCGTCGCTCGGTATCGCGTTCTTGGGCCGCGTGAGCGACTCCGACGTCTACGTCGAAGCTGCGGAGACCGGCCTCGGCATCTTCGATCTGCCGGCCGACACCTGTTGCGCAGAGCTCCGCGAGTTCCAGCCGATCGTGCGCTGGGTTTCCGGCGACGATCAGGTCGCGGACACCGCGATCAGCAACGTCGTCCCGATCAACGCGGCGCGAGCCTAGCGCGCCGCCGGGGCGCGCTCCCCAGTCGCTCCACTAAGGTGCCTCGCGGTACGCGGCCGCGATCGCGGCATTGATTCGGCCCGTCGGTGGGCCTGCCGCCGGGGCCAGGTCGGTGAATTGCGCCGCGATCGCCGGTGCGAGCGCGGCCTGAGCCGCTTCCAGAGGTTGTCCCGCGCTCTTGGCCGCACGCGTGCGCTCGCGCACGGCCGAAAAGTAGTCGCGATAGCTGCGCACGAAATTCACATCGCCGAGCCGCCCATGGGCCGGCACGACGACGGCCGGCGCCAGCGCGTCGTACGCCGCGAGGTTCGCGAGCCACTTGTCGACGCTGCCCGCCGCGCTCGCCGACGGGAACACCGCCATGACGACGTCGCCCGTGAACAGCACGCGGTCCTCAACGACGAACATGACCGTGTCGCCGCGCGTGTGATTCGGCCCGGCACCGATGATGCGCACCCGCACACCGCCGAGATCGACCGTGTGCTCCTGGTCGAACAGCGTGTCGACGGGTCGGAAACTCGAGCCGGCCAAGAGCTCGGCGACCATGGGCGAGAAGGCCTTGAAGCGCTCGATCGTCTGCGCGCCGACCTCGTCGGCTTCGGCCTGCTGCTCGCGCCAGCGCACCATCTTGGCGTCGTCCGGGAACGCCGTCGCGCCCAAGTCGTGCTCCGGGTGAAAGTGCGTGGCCGTGAGATAGAAATCGGTGTTGTCGGACAGCTTGCGCGCCTCGGCGAGCACGATCGCGCCGTTGCGCTCGCCGAGCCCCGTGTCGACGATGAGCGTGGCGCGGTCACCCACGACGATGCCGACATTCGGCACGAAGCCGACGTTGTCGTCGAGGATCACGAACACGTGGTCCGAGACCTTGATCGCCGCGTCCTGCTTGATGAGCGGCGGCGGCCCGCTCGGTTGGGCGAGCGCGGGCGCGAGGAACCCAACTGCCAGCAACGCGGACGCGGCGCCGGCGGCTACGTTGCGGGAACGGCGAGAGCGAAGGTCCATGGCGGGGCTCCGAAGGGGGGCTGAAAGCCCCGAAGTCTAGCACCGCCCCACGGGCGCCCCGCGCTTCGTCAACGCACGTGCTGGGTGCGGAACGGTTTACCTTTGCCGCGCGCCGGAGCGGTGCGTTTGCCCGTTCCCTTGGGCTGAAAGCGCGGCACGAGCTGATGCTTGCCGTTGCCGATGAGGTCGACGCGCCCCATGCGCTTGAGTGCGGCGCGCAGCACGGGCCAGTTGTTGGGATCGTGGTAACGCAGGAACGCCTTGTGCAGGCGGCGGACCTTGAGGCCGCGTGGAATCTCGACGTTCTCGGACGTGCGCGTGATGCGCCGCAACGGGTTCTTGCCCGAGTGGTACATGGCCGTCGCCGTGGCCATGGGGCCCGGCAGGAACGCCTGCACTTGGTCCGCACGATAGCCGTTCTTCTTGAGCCAGAGCGCGAGCTCGAGCATGTCGTCGTCGGTCGTGCCGGGATGCGCCGCGATGAAGTAGGGGATCAAGTACTGCTCTTTGCCGGCCGCCTGCGAGAAGCGGTCGAAGAGCTGCTTGAACTTGTAGTAGGTCCCGACGCCGGGCTTCATCATCTTCGAGAGCGGCCCTTCGCCAATGGCTTCGGGGGCGATCTTGAGATACCCGCCCGTGTGATGCTGTGCGAGCTCTTTGACGTACTCGGGCGACTCGATCGCCAAATCGTAGCGCACGCCCGAGGCGATCAAGACTTTCTTGATGCCCGGCAGCTCACGCGCCTTGCGATAGAGATGAATCAGCGGCGCGTGGTTCGTGTTCAGGTTCGGGCACACCGCGGGATAAACGCACGAGGGCCGCCGGCATGCCGCCTCGACCTCGCGGCTCTTGCAGGCCAGCCGGTACATGTTGGCCGTGGGCCCGCCGAGATCCGAGATCACGCCCGTGAACCCGGGCACCCTGTCGCGGATCGTCTCGATCTCGCGCAGCACCGAGTCCTCGCTGCGGTTCTGGATGATGCGGCCCTCGTGCTCCGTGATCGAGCAGAACGTGCAGCCGCCGAAGCAGCCGCGCTGGATCGTCACGGAGAAACGGATCATCTCGTACGCCGGGATCTTGGCGTTGCCGTACGACGGGTGCGGCACGCGCGCGTACGGCAGCTCGTAGATGCGGTCCATCTCGGCGGACGAGAGCGGCAATGGCGGCGGGTTCAGCCAGACGTCGCTGGCGCCGTGCCGCTGCACGAGGGCGCGCGCGTTGCCGGGGTTCGACTCCATGTGCAGGATCCGCGACGCATGCGCGTAGAGCACGGGGTCGTCGCGGACCTGCTCGAAGCTCGGCAGGCGGATGTAGCTCTTCGCGCGATCGGCCGTCGGCACGCGCCGCGTGAAACGCACGACGTGCACGCCGGGTTCGGCGTCGCGCCTCGCCGCGGCCGCGATCTCCGGCTCCATGGCGTACGGATCGGGACGCCGGTCGACGGGGCCCGGCGCGTCCAAGTGCGTCGAGTCGATCTCGGTCCAGCTTTGGTCCGCCACATTGCCGAGGCGCGCCGTGCCGCGAATGTCGCGGAGCTCGCCCGCGCGCTCGCCGGCCGCGACGCGGTGCGCGATCTCGACGATCTGGCGCTCGCCGTTGCCGAAGACGAGCAGATCGGCGCGCGCGTCGAGCAGGATCGAGCGGCGCACCTTCTCCTGCCAATAGTCATAGTGCGCGATGCGTCGCAGGCTCGCCTCGATGCCGCCGATGACGATCTGCGCGTCGGCGAACGCTTCGCGCACGCGCTGCGCGTAAACAATCACGCTGCGGTCGGGCCGCCGCCCGCCAACGCCGTCGGGCGTGTAGGCGTCGTCGCTCCGCACGCGCTTGTCGGCCGTGTAGCGATTGACCATCGAGTCCATGTTGCCGGCTGTGATGCCGAAGAAGAGCTTAGGTTGGCCGAGCTTCTCGAAGTCGGTCGTCGACCGCCAATCGGGCTGACTGATGATGCCGACGCGGAACCCCTGCGCCTCGAGCACGCGGCCCACGATCGCCATACCGAAGCTCGGATGATCGACGTAGGCGTCGCCCGTCACGAGGATCACGTCGCATTGATCCCACCCCATGGCGTCCATTTCCTCGCGCGACATCGGCAGGAACGGCGCCGGCGTGAGCCGGTGAGCCCAGTATTTGCGGTGCCCGAAAAGGTCGGGCGCCGTCGGGCGACTGATGGCGGCCGTGGCACTCATAGGCGCGAGGTAGTTGAATTCAGAGGGCTTTTCGGCCCCTAGATTACCACTCGGCTCGCCGCGTCGCCCGGGGCCGGCTCGAAACCGCGCCGCTGACGCGCTGGCCGCTCAGTCGTCTCAGGCCGGCTGTAGCAACTTGCGCAGGTGCGGGTCCGTGACCTCGGGATGGTCTATGGGCTCGGTGCCGTCGGCGATAGGGTCGTCGCCGGCATCGGTGTAGACAGCCGGCGCGAGCTCCGCGGCCGGCGGGCCGACCCGCCTCGGCGCCGGCTCGGCAGCGACCGCGGGCGGTTCGGCAGCCG
>DATFFV010000202.1:0-4946 GCA_035249885.1 Gammaproteobacteria bacterium
GCAGCGCCCGCGACGCTGTCGGGCCATTCGATGCCGAGCGCCGCCGCGGTTTGCTTGCCGACGATGCCGTCGTCGCCGCGCGGACCGAAATGCTCGGTTTGAAACGCGAGCACGGCGCGCAGCGTGCCGATGCCGAAGTCGCCGTCGAGCACGCCCTGGTAGTGTCCGCGCTGCTCGAGCACGCTTTGCACGCGCGTGACGAGCGCGCCCTTCGACCCGTAACGCAGGCGCGGCGTGGGCGTCGTGGTCGCGTGCACGATGCGCTCGGCCTCGAACCCCGTGAGCAGCACGTAGGAGAAGCTCTCCTGCGAAAGCGCGTAGGCGTTCTCCTGAAACACTTTCCAGGCACCCGTCGCGGGTAGGTCCCCACGCCTCGCACACTTCGGGAAGCCGACGACGACCTGGCAGCCCGCGCTCGCGTAGTCGGGATGGCTGATGCCCTGACTCCAGGCCGCGTGCAGGTTGTCGAAAGGGCGACCGAATTCGACGCGGTCGTCGGTGTCGAAGTCGAGGTCGTCGCCGGTGCGCTGCACGGGCAGCTCGTTGTTCTGGCGGAACGCGTCGTGCGCCGTCGGCGTTCCTTCCTTGTGAACACCTTTGCGGTAGTCGGCGTAGCAGCCCGTCAGGAGCTGATTCGTGCCAGTGCCGCCTCGCGGCCGCGACTTCTCGACGTCCTTGCGGTGCGGCACCGTGCTGCCCGGAAACACCGCGAAGCCATGGCCCGGCTGCCATTGGCCGAGCGTGCAGCGCGGGTGCGTGTAGTCCACGGCTTCGACGCGCAGCGTGCGCGAGCGCGCGAACGACAGGTCGCCGTCGTCGACGGGCAGGCAGCCGCGCAGCCCGAAGAACACCCAGCGATCGGTCGGGACCACGAACTGGTTGAGCCGCCAGAGCGCAAGCAGGTGTTGCTCGCTGAGCACGAACATGTGTTGTTCTCCTTTTTTTTGGATTCTAATGCGCCGGCCAGTCCGGCCGTCCTCGAAATCGTCACTTGTGTAAAGTAGCTGACAGTTCCGGGCGGGCCGCTGCGCTATAACAGCGCAGAACAACAACGACGACGCGCGTTTCTGAGGTGTCCCTCATGGCGACCAAGAGCGACCCCGAGCAGTTTCCTTTCCAGGACGTGCTGCGTCACGAGCTCGCGGTTATTGCCGCTCGGCGCGACAAGCTCGATTCCGAGCGCGGCGATCTCGCCGGCACCGGCCCCCGCGCCGACGAGACGGCGCTGCACGCGGCCTGGCAAGCGCGTTTGCTCGGGCTCTCGTTCTCGGGCGGCGGCATTCGTTCCGCGACGTTCAACTTGGGCGTACTGCAAGCGCTCGCGCGCTGCGGCTTGCTGCGCTACGTCGACTACCTCTCCACGGTTTCGGGCGGCGGCTACATCGGTTCGTGGCTCACCGCGCTCTGCCAGCGCCGGTTCGCGCGCGAGCGCACTCAAGAACCCGACGCGAGCTCGAAAGCCGCTCCGCATTCCTTCGACCGTTCCGGGTTCGTGGCTTTCGAGAAGCGCCTCGCCTGGTCTGCCGGCGACGGCGGTGGCCAGGACGCGGCCGAGCGCGAGGATCCCGCGGTTCGGTTCCTGCGCGAGTTCAGCAATTACTTGACGCCGAAGCTCGGACTGTTCTCGGGCGACACGTGGGCGCTGATCGCGATCTACGTCCGCAACGCGCTGCTCAATCAGCTCGTGCTGCTGTTGGCGCTCGCCGGAATCTTGCTGACGCCGCGGCTCCTGTCGCCGTTGCTCGCGCAAGCCGAGGCGGTCGACACGCGCACTTTCCTCGGTTGGATGGCGGCGGTTCTCGTCGTGCACGTTCTCGTCTGCGTCAGGATCGGCAAGAACCTGGCCGGCGTCACGGTAACGAACGACAACGCGGAGCCCTCGGTGCGCGTCATTCGTTGGATCGGCGGGCCGCTCGTGTTCGTCGGCCTTTCCGCGACGGCGTGGCTCGGGTACCTCGGCGAATGGTTCGCGAGCGTCGCCGACTGGCTGCCGCTGCCCGCCGGCACGGCCGAATCGCCGCACGCCGATTGGCGGACCTGGGTCGTCGCCGCCGCCGCCGGCGCGGTCGTGAGCCTGTTCACCTGGACGCTGGCGCGCGCATCCGCGCGCTGGTACCGCCACGGCACGCATTGGACGGCCATCGAACGCAAGTTCTGGACGAGGATGGTGGCGTACTCGCTCGCGTCGGGGCCCGCGTTCGGGATCTTGCTCCACGCGGCCGGCGGCTGGCTGTTCGCGAGCGAGGTCTACACGGGCTTTCGGCTCATCGCCGGCCCGCCCGCGCTCGCGTTCGCGCTGCTGCTGGCGGGTACGCTGCACGTGGGGTTGGCGGGCAAGAACGTCAGCGCGCAGTACCTCGAATGGTTGAGCCGACTCGGCGGCTTGATGCTCATCGGCGCCGCCGGCTGGATCGCGTTCAATGGCCTCGTGTTCATCGGTCCGCTCGTCGTGGTCTGGCTGCGCGGGTTGGCCGAGGTGGCAATCTCCTCAGGTTGGGTATTAACGACTCTCGGGTCGGTTATCTTCGGGCGCAGCGTAGCCGCGTCGTCGCGCGCGCTGCCGCGACTGTTCATGCAGATCGCACCGTGGGTTTTCATCGTCGGGCTCGGGGTCGCATTGGCCGCTTCGCTGCAAGCGGGCCTGCACGTCGGAGTCACGAAGTACGGCGGCGCCAACGCCGTGGTGGCCGCGGTGGCCAAGGAAGACGTCGAGGGGCACTTCATGGAGCAGCAGGCGAGCGACGTCTCGGCGCTCTTCACCGATTACGGTCGTTGGCTCGAGGCAACCGAGCCGTGGCTGCTCGTTGCGGGCGCGATGGCGCTCGCGTTCGCGCTCACGTGGCTGCTGTCGCTGCGCATCGACATCAACGTGTTCTCGCTGCACGGCATGTATGCGAACCGGCTCGTGCGTGGCTACCTCGGCGCCTCGGTCGAGCAGCGCAAGCCGAATCCGTTCTCGGGGCTGTCGTCGCGCGACGATCTCAAGCTGCACGCCGTGCAATGCGCGATCGACGGGCGCGACATGCTCGTGCAGGCCGTCGCGGACAGCCCGCCCGCGGGCGAAGTGCCCGTCGCGAAGAAATCGGCCGTGTATCCCGGCCCTTACCACCTCATCAACACGGCCATCAACCTCGTCGCAGGCCGCAACCTCGCGTACCAGGAGCGCAAGGCGGGCGCGTTCTTGTTGTCGCCGCTCTACTGCGGGTTTCAGCAGGACAGCTCGAGCAGCGAGGGCTCGGCGTCGCGGGCCATCGACGCCTATCGTCGGTCGACGGAGTTCTCGTCGCGGCCGCGGCCGCTCACGCTCGGCGAAGCCGTCGCCACCTCGGGCGCCGCGGCGAGCCCCAACATGGGTTACCACTCGACGCCGGCGTTCGCGTTCCTCATGGGCGTGTTCAACATTCGGCTCGGCCGCTGGGTCGGCAACCCGCACATGGACGCTCCCGGCGCGAAAAGAACGTGGCTCAAGTCGGGCCCCAAAGTGGCGCTCTGGCACTTGCTGCGCGAAGTCTTCGGGCTCACCGACAAGAAGAGCGGCTTCGTCTACCTCTCCGACGGCGGGCACTTCGAGAACCTCGGTATCTACGAGCTCGTGCGGCGGCGCTGCCGCTACATCATCGCGTGCGATGCGGGAGCCGACGAGCGCTACGGCTTCGAGGACCTCGCGAATGCGATCCGCAAGTGCCGCACGGATCTTGGCGTGGAGATCGATCTCGACGTGCACCAGATCGCAGCCCTCGACGACCGGCGCTACAACGGGGCACCGTGCGCCGTCGGGCACGTGCGTTACTCCGAGAAAGACGTCGGCACGATCCTCTACATCAAGGCTTCGCGCCGGCATGGGTTGCCTCCCGACGTCATGCACTACGCGTCGGAGCATCCCGCATTCCCGCACGAGTCGACGGCGGACCAGTTCTTCTCCGAGTCGCAGTTCGAGAGTTATCGGCGCCTCGGGCATTTCCTCGCCGGCGAAATCCTGGGCGACAGGCGCGCGGCCCGGCCGGCCGGCGTGGACGTGGACGAGCTGTTCCGCAAGCTCGGCGAGCGGTGGTATCGGCCGAGCAGAGCCATCGCGTCGAATTTCGGCCGCCTCGCCGATCAGGTCGACGAGCTGTTCGAGCGCTTGCGTTCGGTCAAGGAGCTCGACTTTTTGAGCCGCCAGTTCTATCCCGAGTGGCGCGCGCTGCTCGGTGAGCGCGTCATCGACCCCGAGGCGCAGGCAAAGGATCTTGCGCTCGTGCCGCGCGATGACGAGGAGAAGCTGCGGCAGGGTTTCTATTTCTGCAATTCGCTGATCCAGCTCATGGAGAGTGCGTACCTCGACTTGAACCTCGAGACCGAGTGGCAGCATCCCGACAACAGCGGCTGGCTCAACGTCTTCAACCATTGGGCGTGGTCCGGCATGTTCCGTGTGACCTGGGCCGTGTCGGCCGCCACGTATGGCGGGCGTTTCCGCGCGTTCTGCGAGCGCCGCTTGAATTTGGGGTTGGGCGAGGACGTGCACGTGGAGCAGGTGGTGCCGACGAAAGCCGGCGCCCGCAGCCTCGACGGCAGCGGCTTGAACCGCCACGAGCAGCGCCAAGTGACTCAGCTCGGCGCTTTGGCCGACCGCGACATGACCGTCCACCGGATCGAGCTTCAGGTGCGCCATCCGATCGCCGAGGACGAGGCGGAGCCGCTCATGCAGTTCGGTTTCGGCTATGCCGTTCTCCGGGGCAAGGATCTCGTCATGTATCGCGTGCAGGATCACCTGCGCGGCATGGGACTTGGGCGCAAAGGCCTCGTGGCGCTCGTGAAGAAACTCGACGCGCCGCTCGGGCTCGAACGCCTCACGGTCGAGGCTCTGCTCACGTTGCTCGACGACTTCGGCGAGCACACGGATCGCGCCAAGCTCGCCGACTTCCGCGCGATGGTGGTGTCCGTCAACGAGGCGTGGGACGACCGCA
>DATFFV010000203.1:0-11155 GCA_035249885.1 Gammaproteobacteria bacterium
GCCGAGCTCGCGGCCGTGGGTCTTACGATCGTGCGCCGTGCACCGCGAATCGTCGCCGTGATGGCCGTGCCGGCGCTGCTCGAGGGCAGCGCGCTCGAGCCTCTCGTGCGCGATGTCTTGAGCGACCTCGCATCGGGGCAGGGCGTCGAGCGCGTCGAAGCCGTGATCAACGAGATGCTCGCGACGATTGCGTGCCACGCGGCCGTGCGCGCGAATCGGCGCCTCACGCTCGACGAGATGAACGCGTTGCTTCGCGAGATGGAGCGCACCGAGCGCAGCGAGGCCTGCAACCACGGCCGGCCCACGTGGACGCAAGTGACGCTCGAGGAGCTCGACCGATTGTTCCTGCGCGGGCAGTGACGAGTGAGAGAGCTCGGGGCTCCTACGTGCGCATGCATCACCGGGCCCACGGCCTGCGGTAAGACGGAGCTCGCGCTCACGATCGCCGCGCGCGTCCCCGTCGAGATCGTCAGCATGGACTCGGCCATGGTGTATCGCGGCCTCGACATCGGCACGGCGAAACCGTCGGCCGCGACGCGCCGCAGCGTGCCGCACCACCTCGTCGACATCCTCGATCCGAAAGAAGCGTACTCAGCGGGACGTTTCGCGCGCGACGCAACGAGTGCGATCGCGGCCATCCGCGCGCGTGGCCGGTTGCCGCTCATCGTCGGCGGCACGCTGCTCTATCTGCGTGCTTTGCGCGACGGCCTCGCGAGCCTGCCGCGGGCCGATCACGCCGTGCGCGCGGCGATCGACCGTGACGGCGAGCGCCTCGGCTGGGCCGTCCTGCACGAGCGCCTTAAGCGGGTCGACCCGGCGGCGGCGGCGCGTATCGCGCCGAGCGACCGGCAGCGTATCCAACGCGCGCTCGAGGTGCACGAGCTCACGGGGCGGCCGATTACGGAGCTCCAGCATTCACCCACATCGCGGGACGGGCCGCGTATCTTCGTCGTTGCGCTCGTGCCTGCCGAGCGCGTGGCGCTCGCGGAACGCATCGAGCGCCGATTCGATGCGATGGTGGCGCAAGGCTTCGTGGCCGAGGTCGAGCACCTTCGGGCTCGCGGCGACCTCACGCCGGACCTGCCGTCGCTGCGGTCGGTCGGCTACCGGCAGATCTGGGCTCACCTCGACGGTCAATACGGCTGGGCCGAGGCTCGCACGAGGGCGATCGTGGCGACTCGGCAGTACGCCAAGCGGCAGCTCACGTGGCTGCGTGGCGACACGCGTGGCGAGGCCTGGCCGGCCTTCGCACCGGGTGTCGCCGACCGCTACCTCGAACGGCTGGCGGGCCAGGGTCTGATCGGCGCGAAAAACGGCTAAATGCTGTGCTAGCATTGCCGGTTGTGGGAGTAAGGCCGTCGTCCGTTGGGCGCGGCAAATCGGAGTTCGAGATCTTCAGGCAGCGCGCAACGGACCGGGGCGACACGGTTCGGGCTGGTCTCGCCGATTCGAACAAGAACAAGCAGGAGAGCAGTTATGGCCAAGAGTCAGTCGCTTCAGGATCCTTTTCTCAATGCTTTGCGCAAGGAAAAAGTGCCCGTCTCGATCTACTTGGTGAACGGCATCAAGCTTCAAGGCCAGATCGATTCGTTCGACCAGTTCGTCGTGCTGTTGCGCAATAGCGTCAGTCAGATGGTCTACAAACATGCGATTTCGACCGTGGTCCCTGCGCGCAACGTCCGCGTGCCCGCCATGGACGAGGAAGGGGCGACGGAGGACTAGACGTCCCGTCCCTTGAGACACGGAGGTAAGGTTGCTCGATCGGCCACGCAGCGGCGAACGCGCCCTCCTGATCCACATTGGCCTGACCCGACCGTGTTTCGATGACGAAACCCAGGAGTTCCGCGCACTCGCGGAATCCGCGGGCGCGCGCGTCGTCGGTGAGATCGAGGCGCGGCGCGACCGACCGGATCCCAAGTACTTCATCGGCAGCGGCAAGGTCGACGAGATCGGCGCGCGCGTGCTCGAGACGCAGGCCGAGCTCATTCTCGTCAACCAGCCGCTGCGTGCGGGACAAGAGCGCAACCTCGAGCTCGCCTTGAAGACGCGCGTGCTCGATCGCAACGGATTGATCCTCGACATCTTCGCGCAGCGCGCCGCGACCTTCGAAGGCAAGCTCCAAGTCGAGCTCGCCCAACACGAGCATCTCGCGTCTCGGCTCGTGCGCGGTTGGACCCACCTCGAGCGGCAGAAGGGCGGCATCGGCCTGCGGGGGCCCGGCGAAACCCAGCTCGAGACCGACCGCCGCCTCGTGAGCCGGCGTATCCGGCACCTGAAAGAACGTCTTGCGCGCGTCGAGCGGCAGCGCGACGTGAGCCGCAAGGAACGGTTGCGCGCCGACATCCCGACCGTGGCCATCGTGGGCTACACGAACGCGGGCAAGACGACCCTGTTCAACGCCGTTGCGGGCGCCCACCTAGTCGCCAAAGACCAGCTGTTCGCCACGCTCGATCCGACCGTGCGGCGGTTGTTGCTCGCCCCGGGAACCGAAGCCCTTCTCGTCGACACGGTCGGGTTCGTGAGGGACCTGCCCCACGAGCTCATCGCGGCCTTTCGCGCCACGCTCACGGAGACCCGGGAGGCGACCCTGCTGCTGCACGTCATCGACGCGAGCGATCGCCATCACGAAGACCGCCGCCGGCAAGTCGAAGGCGTCCTCAAAGACATCGGAGCTGCGGAGGTTCCGTGCCTTCGGGTGTACAATAAGGCCGATCGGGCGCCGCCCGATTTCGTTCGGGAGTTCGACGGCGCCGAGATCACCAAGCACTGTGTCTCCGCCGTAACCGGGGAGGGTCTTGCGGCGCTGAAGGAAGAGATCCGGATGCGAGTGGCTGGAGCCCGGGTGGCGGGGGAGGTGCGCTTGCGGCCCGATCAGAGCCGCTTGCGCGCGCGGCTGTTCGACTGGCGCGCCGTGCGCAGCGAAACGGCCGAGCCGGACGGCGGCTATACGCTCGCCGTCGACTTGCCGGCCGGGCGCTGGCGGCAGCTGCGCGACGAGGAAGGGTTGTCAGCGGACGATATTCGACAGAAAGTGTGACACACGATGGCTTGGGACGACGGCGATAAGGGCAATCCGTGGAAATCCGACAAGGACAAGGGTCCGGCGGATCTCGATGCCGTGGTGCGCGATCTACAGCGCAAGCTCGCGGGGTTGTTCCGGGGCGGCGGGCCGGGCCGCGGGGCTGACGGCGACCCAGGTATCAGCTCGGGCCTCGCGACCAGCGCGGTCGTCATTTTGGCGCTCGTCTGGGCGAGCTTCGGTTTCTATCGCGTCGACGCCGCCGAGCGCGGCCTCGAGTTCCGCTTCGGCGCCTTTCAGGGCCTGACCGATCCGGGCTTGCAGTGGCATTGGCCGTGGCCCATCGAGCATGCGGAGAAGGTCAACACGGGTGCCACGGAGCCTTTCAACTACAGCGCCAGCATGCTCACGAAGGACGAGAACATCGTCAACGTCTCGCTCGTCGTGCAGTTCAGGCGCACGGACCCCGAGAGCTACATGTTCGAGTTGGAGAGTCCGATGGATACGCTCGAGGTGGCGACCGCGAGCGCGATCCGCGAGGTGATCGGCCGCAGCGTGCTCGAGTTCATTCTGACCGAGGGGCGGGCGGAGATCTCGGCGCAGACGCAGGAGCTGCTGCAAGACACGCTCGATCTATACGGGGCCGGGATCACCATCTACGAAGTCAACTTGGTCGGCGCCGAATTCCCCACGGAGGTCGAAATCGCCGTGCAGGATTCGATTCGGGCTCGCGAGGATCGCGAGCGCCGGATCCTCGAAGCCGAAACCTATTCGAACAGGGTCCTGCCGGAGGCACGCGGCGAGGCGGAGCGGCGCCGGCAAGAGGCCGAGGCGTATCGACAGCAGGTCATCGCCGATGCCGAAGGCGAAGCGGATCGTTTCACACAGGTGCTGGCCGAGTACCAGAAAGCGCCGGCCGTCACGCGCGAGCGCATGTATATCGAAACGCTCGAGGCCATCTTGAGCACGGCGACCAAAGTGATCGTCGACACGGAAGGCGGCAACAATCTCTTGTATCTGCCGCTCGACCAGCTCATGCGGCGGGCGGCGCCCGTCCCCGCCGTCGAGCCGACACCGTTGGGCTCTGCACCACCGGCGCCGATTCCTACCGCCCCTCGTTCGCGCGAGCGCGAGACGGCTCGCTAACCGGGAAAGGACCATGGGCCCACGCACCAGTCTCACACTGATCCTCGCCGTTCTCGGCGTCATCGTGGTACGCATGTCCTTGTTCACGGTCGACACGCGCGAGCACGCCGTGAAGTTCCGGATCGGCCGCATCGTCGACGCCGACCATGAGCCAGGTCTGCACTTCAAAATTCCGTTTTTCGAGAACGTGGCCAAATACCCGAACCGGGTGCTGATCTTCGACGAGAACTCCCGCGAACGGTTTCTCACGGGCGAGAAGAAGAACCTCATCGTCGACTACTACGTGAATTGGCGAGTCGTCGACCCGGCGCAGTACTACCGCGCCGTCAGGGCGGTGAAAGAAACCGCCGAAGCGCGTTTGTCGGCCATCGTCAAGGAGGGTATCCGGGCCGCGATCGGTCGCAGAACGCTGCAAGAGGTCGTATCGGCGGAGCGCACCGAGCTCATCCAGGAGATGCTGATACAGGTCCAAGAGCGGTCGCCCGAGCTCGGCATCGAAGTCGTGGACGTGCGCGTCAAGCGCATCGACCTTGCCGATGACGTCAGCGAATCGGTCTTCAGCCGCATGCGCCAGGAGCGGACGGCCGTGGCTACCCAGCTGCGCGCAGAGGGCGAGGAGGAGTACGTGCGCGTCCGCGCCGATGCCGACCGGCAACGGACCGTGATACTCGCGGAAGCCTATCGCGACGCCGAGCGGCTCCGCGGCGCCGGCGAGGCCCGCGCCGCCGAGATCTACGCGACGGCGTTCGCGCGAGATCGCGATTTCTACGCGTTCTATCGCAGTATGCAGGCGTATCGCGAATCGATCGGCAGCGATCGAGACGTGCTCGTCTTGCAGCCCGACAGCGAGTTCTTCAAGTTCCTGCAGAACCAGGCCGGCTCCGCCAACTGAGCCGGCACGGGGTTCAACCGAAATCATTGGAAGGATGAAGGCCTTGGCCTGGGCAGATCTTCTCGCGGGTTTGGCTTTCTACCTGATCCTCGAGGGGCTGTTCCCCTTCGTCGCGCCGCAACAGTGGCGGCGTAGTCTTGCCGCGCTGGCGACGTTGAACGAAGGCCGCTTGCGCGTGTTCGGGCTCGCTGCCGTCATCGGCGGCTTGGTGCTGCTCTACGTCGTGCGAGGGTAACGTGGGTCGGAACGTAGTGGTCATTGGCACGCAGTGGGGCGACGAGGGCAAAGGCGCAGTCGTCGACGTGCTTGCCGATCGCGTGAGCGCCGTCGTGCGCTTCCAGGGCGGGCACAACGCCGGTCACACGCTCGTCATCGGCGAGCAGAAGACCGTGCTGCATCTCATCCCATCGGGCATCCTGCGCGACGGCGTGGTCTGCCTCATCGGCAACGGCGTCGTCGTGTCGCTCGATGCGCTCTGCCAGGAGATGGACGACCTCGGGCAACGCGGCGTGCCCGTCGAACGGCGCTTGCGTGTCTCGGCGGCCTGCCCCGTGATTCTGCGCTCGCACGCCTTGCTGGATCGCGCGCGCGAGCGCGCGAGTGGCGCGGCGGCCATCGGCACGACGGGGCGCGGCATCGGGCCGGCCTATGAGGACAAGATCGCGCGCCGCGCGATTCGCATCGCCGATCTATTCGCGCCGCTGGCGCTCGAAGAGAAGCTCGAGCGGTTGCTCGATTTGCACAATTTCTTGTTGACCAACTACTACCGCAGCGAGCGCGTCGACGCGCGCCAGGAGCTCGACAACCTGCTCGCGCTCGGCGAGCGCGTGAAGCCGCTCGTCGTCGACGTGACCGAAGTGCTGCGTGACCTGCACGCGCGCGGTGCCAGCGTGCTGTTCGAAGGCGCCCAAGGCGCGATGCTCGACATCGACCTCGGCACGTACCCCTTCGTGACGTCGTCGAACACGACCGTCGGCGGTGCTGCGGCGGGAACGGGCGTGGGTCCCGGCGCCATCGACTACGTGCTCGGGATCGTCAAGGCCTACACGACGCGCGTCGGCGCCGGACCGTTCCCCACCGAGCTTACGGACGAGGTCGGTCGCCACCTCGGCAAGGTCGGCAGCGAGTTCGGCTCGACGACGGGCAGGCCGCGCCGCTGCGGCTGGCTCGATGCGGTGTTGCTGCGTCGGGCCGTCTTCACCAACAGCCTCGCGGGCTTGTGCCTCACGAAGCTCGACGTGCTCGACGGGCTCCCGGAGATCAAGATCTGCACGGGCTATCGCCTGGACGGGCAGGTGCAGGACACGCTGCCGATGTTGAGCGACAGGTTCGGGGACTGTGAGCCCGTCTACGAGTCCGTGCCGGGCTGGCGCGCGCCGACCGCCGGCGTGACCTCGTACGCGGCGCTGCCGAGAGAAGCCAAGGACTATCTGGAGCGAATCGAAGGGCTCGCGGGCGTTCCGATCGACATCGTGTCGACGGGACCGAGCCGTGACGCCGTGGTCATGCGGCGGCATCCATTTGATTGAGGGGCGGTTTTCGCGGAGAATAATAACCATTCCCATTTGCGCCCGCGCGCGGAGCCCTCTCTGACACTAGCGGATCTCAAGCCCGGCGATCGCGTCCGCATCGAATCGATCGAGACGGCCGATCCGGCCGTCCAGCGTTTGATGGTGCTCGGCCTCGTGGAGGGCGCCGAGCTCACGTTCCTGCAACGATCGCTCGGGGGCGACCCGCTCGAGGTCAGGATTTACGGTGCCGCCATCTCGCTGCGCGAGGAGCAGGCGTCGCGCTTTCACGTGGTGCTCGATGGCCGCCCCGGCTGAAGTTGCCGTCCCGATCGAGCGGATTGCCGTGCACCGCAAGGCCGTCGGCACGGTGGCCGTCGTCGGTAACCCCAACGCGGGCAAGAGCTCCGTGTTCAATCGGCTCACGGGCCTGCGCCAGCACACGGCGAACTACCCGGGCGTCACCGTCGAGCGCCGCGTCGGCCGCGGCGTCTTCGGGGGCGTCACGCTCGACTTGATCGACCTGCCGGGCACGTACTCGCTGAGTCCGACCTCGGCCGATGAGAAGATCGCCGTCGACGTGCTGTTCGGCCGTGTCGCGGGCACGCCACGGCCCGACGCGATCCTCGCCGTCATCGACTCGACGCGCCTCTATCAAGGGCTCTATCTCCTGCAGCAGCTCGTCGCGCTCGGCCGGCCCATGATCGTGGCGCTCACGATGATCGATGCCGCCGAGCGCGAAGGGCGCAAGTTCGACTTCGCCGCGCTCGAAGAGGCTCTGGGCGGCGTGCGCGTGTTGCCCGTCGTCGCGACGTCGGGTCGAGGTTTCGCGGCGCTCAACTCGGCGCTCGCGCAGGTGCTCGCTGCGCCGCCGCCACGCGAAGTCGCGCATTGGCCGGAGCTCAAGAGCGCGGCCGACGGCTTGCTGGCGAGCTGGCGCACCGCGGGCAGCGATCTGCACCGCGTCGAGGCCGAGCGACTGCTCATCGACGTCACGCAGGTACCCGCGTCGGTGTCGCCGGAGCGGCGCGCCGAGCTGGCGGCGGCTCGCGGGCGGCTGTTCGGCGCGGAGCCGCCGCTGGCGGTCGAAGCACGCCAGCGGTACGCCTGGGTCAGAACGACGCTCGCGCAGGTCGAATCCGCGGGCTCGGGAGTCGCGACCGGTAGGGCAAAGCTCGTCGACTGGGTCAACCGACCGTGGCCTGCGTTCGGGTTCCTCATCGTGCTCATGTTCGTGGTATTTCAGGCCGTGTTCGCGTGGGCTACGCCACCTGCCGAGCTCATCGACGCGGGCATCAGCGCGCT
The DNA here is from genome assembly GCA_035249885.1 of Gammaproteobacteria bacterium. Lineage (GTDB taxonomy): Bacteria > Pseudomonadota > Gammaproteobacteria > Steroidobacterales > Rariloculaceae > FEN-1219. Next base: position 7,871 of record DATFFV010000203.1, read on the forward strand.
CGGTGTCGCCGTGGGCTCCGTGTTGCCCGAGGGTGTGCTCGCCAGTTTCGTGGTCGACGGTGCGATCGCGGGCGTGGGCAGCGTCATCGTGTTCCTGCCGCAGATCCTGATCCTGTTCCTTTTCATCATCCTCATGGAGGACACGGGCTACCTTGCGCGTGCGGCGTTCCTCGTCGATCGCGCGATGCGCACGGTCGGTTTGTCGGGTCAGTCCGTGATTCCGCTGTTGTCGAGCTTCGCGTGCGCCGTGCCTTCGATCATGGCGACGCGCGTCATCCCGAATCGACGCGACCGAATCGCGACGATCTTGTCTGCGCCGTTCATGACCTGCTCGGCGCGCCTGCCGGTGTACACGCTGTTGATCGGCGCGTTCGTGCCGGTTCAGAGCGTCGGCCTCTTCAATCTGCAAGGCCTCGTCATGTTCGGCCTGTACATCATCGGTATCGTGGGCGGCATCGCAACTGCGCTGCTGCTGCGCAGCTCGGTGCTACGCGGCGAGAATCCGACGTTCATTTTGGCGTTGCCGGAATTTCGCCTGCCGAACGTGCGGACGGTCGCGATGAAGCTGCTCGATCGTGCGCGGATCTTTCTGCGTCGTGCGGGCACCGTCATCTTCCTGGTCGCGGCGGTGGTCTGGGTGCTCACCTATTTCCCGCGGTCGCCTGCCGTGGACGAGGCTCGAGCCGCAGCGGCCGTGCAGGCCGCGGCGTCGCTTTCCGGCCCGGACCTCGAGCAGCGGCTCGGCGAGATCGACAACCAAGCAGCGGCAGACCACCTCGCGCAAAGCTGGCTCGGAATAGCGGGACAATGGGTCGAGCCTGCGTTTCGTCCGCTCGGCTGGGACTGGCGGATTTCCGCGGCCGTCATTGCGGGCTTTCCGGCGCGCGAAGTCGTGGTCGCTGTGCTGGGCACGATCTACGCCGTCGGCGGCGAGGCCGACGAGGAGACCTTGGGCGGGCGGTTACAGGCCGCGACGCACGCGGACGGCAGCCCTGTGTTCACTCTACCGATGGTGCTCGGGTTGCTGTTGTTCTATGCCTGGTGCCTGCAATGTGCGGCGACGCTCGCCGTCATCCGCCGCGAGACCAATAGCTGGCGCTGGCCGATCTTCGCCTGGGCTTACATGACCGCGCTCGGTTACGGGGGCGCTCTGCTCGTCTATCAGCTCGGGAGCGCATGATGGGAAACGGCCGGACGACGCCTAAAGAGTGGCGCGAGCGGCAACGCGCGACCGTGGCCGACTGCCGGATCTTCTCGGTCGAGCGTTCGGACGCCGTGTCGCCGTTCGATGCAACGGAGCACAGCTTCTATCGGATTCAATCGCCCGACTGGGTGCAGGTCGTGGCGATCACACCCGATCAGCACATCGTGCTCGTGCGGCAGTACCGGCACGGCTGCCAGCGTATGACGCTCGAGATTCCCGGCGGTCTCGTCGACGCGGGCGAGGATCCCGCGCAGGCCGCGCTGCGCGAGTGTCTCGAGGAGACCGGCTATCGCGGCACGACGGCCGTCTCGCTGGGCACCGTCAATCCGAATCCCGCGCTGTTCGCGAATCGGCTGCACGGTTTCCTCACGACCGATGTCGTGCTCGAGCGCGCGGTGCAGAACACGGGAACGGAGCACACCGACGTCGCGCTCGTTCCGGTGCGCGACCTCGAGCAGAAGCTCTGCGACGGCGAGATCGAGCATGCGCTCGTCGCGGCGACGCTCTGGCGCTATCTGCGCCTCTACGTGCCGCGCTGAGTGGGTCTGTCGCTCGCCAGGCGGCGGCCGGGCTGCCATAATCCGCGCCCCGTTGGCGCTCGCCCATGAGTCGATGTCAGAACAAGTCGTGCACGCCGCCGGGCCGGCGGGCAGCCGGGCCGCGCCACCGCCATACCTGATCTTCTTTTTCGGCGCGCTCGCAGCCTTGGGGCCGCTGAGCATCGACGCCTATCTGCCCGGCATCCCGGCCATGGCGCGCGCGTTCGGAGTCACCGTCGTGAGCCTGCAGAACACGCTCAACGTGTTCCTCGTGGGCTACGCGCTCGGACAGTTTTTCGGCGGCGCCCTGTCGGATCAGATCGGCCGCAAACGCGTCGGCTACGCGGGGCTCGCGGTCTATCTCGTAACCTCGATCGCGATTGCGTTCGCCGCGAACGTCGAGCAGATGTTGGCCCTGCGTTTCCTCCAGGCCATCGGCGGCGGCTTCTCGACGGTCATCTGCCTGGCCACGGTGCGCGACGTCTATCCGGTCGAGCAGCTCGGCCGGCGCTTCGCGACGGTCACGATGGTGCTGCTCATCGCGCCGCTCGTGGCGCCGGCGCTCGGCGCCGCGGTGCTGCCCTTGGGATGGGAGATGATCTTCGTGCTCAAGGCCGTCTACGCCGGCGTGCTGATCTGCACCTATGCGGTGCTCGTCCCCGAGACACGTCCCGGCAAGCTGCGCAACCTCTCGCTGCGCTCGGTATTCCGGCAGTGCGCCGACGTCGTGCGGCGGCGCGTCGACGGAGGTCGTCTGCCGATTCGCTATGCGATGGCGATGGCGTTCTCGGCCACCGTCATGATGATCTTCGTGACGAACTCGGCGTTCATCTACATGGAGTATTTCGGCGTTTCGCCGAGCCGCTTCCCGTGGCTGTTTGCCGCGAGTGTGCTCGGCATCATGTCGACCACGCTGCTCAGCATGTGGCGTTTGACGAGCCACAACGCGGGCAGGTTCTTCCGCGCCGGCCTCACGATCCAGGTGGTGTGCGTGGCCGGGCTGCTCGTCGTCGTGCTATCGGGGTACGTCACGCTCGCGGCGTTCGTGCCGCTCCTCGTGCTCACGGTGCTGACGGTCGGGCTTGTCGGGCCCTCGGGGTCCACGCGCTACATGGGCTTCTTTCGCGAGCTCGCGGGCAGCGCGTCGTCGGTCTACACGACGACGATGTTCTTGCTCGGTGGCACCGCGGGTTGGCTCAGCAGCGTGCTCAACGACGGCAGCCTCGTGCCGATCGTGGTGATGATGCTCGGCGCGTCGTTGACTGCGAACGCGATCAGCTGGGGCTTGCCGCGCCAGCCGCCGCCGGTCGAGGCGTAGGAAGATCGGCTCAGCGCGCGGCCGCGGGCTCGCGCGCTATTGCCACGGCGTCGCCGTCGTCGGCCGTGTGCGCCTGCCGTTGCCACATCGCCAAGTAGAGACCACCGGCTGCGAGCAAGCTCAAGTGTGTGCCGCGCTCCGCGATGCGCCCGTCGGCGAGCACGATGATCTCGTCGGCATCGACGATCGTCGACAGGCGATGGGCGATGACGAGCGTCGTGCGG
>DATFFV010000204.1:0-6937 GCA_035249885.1 Gammaproteobacteria bacterium
TCGACCTGAGCACCGGCGCGAGCGTATGCTCGAGGGCGCGGCCAGGCGGTCGCTCGAGGAGGCCGAGGCGTTGGCCGCCGGCGACCAACGGCCTTTCGCGGCCTATCTGCAAGGCTATTTCGCGCAGGCCTGAGGCCGCGCGGCGCTTTTTGTGATTCCGTTAACAATCGGGTCGGCCACTGCACCCGATACTGGCGGCCTCGAATAATAGAGACGGGCATGAAGACGGTGCTAGCGATTGCGGTCCTATTGGGCTTCGGCGCCACGCTGGCCGGCGGCTATTTCGTGCCTGGCATCGAGCATGCGCGTCTGCCGTCGCTGACGTCGGTCGTCGCCAACGGTGGCCGCTCCGAGCAGTTCGTGATCCGCTTGCCGGCCGATCGGCTCGCGGCTACCGACGGCGAGGCGGGCGGGCTCCGGGCGCAACGCGGTGAGGGCGCCATGCTGCTACCGGCCAAGCTCATGGCCGAGCCCGTGCTCGTCGAGCATTTCAAAATTCGCGATGCCGGCGGCAACGTCGTCGGCATCGCCGCGCGTCACTGGGACGGCAACGCGAGCGGGGCGACGACGACGTGGGCGTTGCTGATTCCGAGCCGCGGTGCAGCCGTCTTGAGCGCATCCGGCGAGTCGCGCGGCGTGCTCGAAGCGTCGCTGCGTGGGCGCGGCTACGCGGCGGGCCGAGCGTGGGACGGTGAGGTCGAGCTCATGGTCACGCGCCCGGAAGCGCCCGGTGTCCTCACGGCGGGCACGCAGGAGTTCGCCAGTCTCAGCGGCGCTTATCTGGAAACGTGGACGGTCGCAGGCGTGGACGAGGACGGCGAGCTGCGCGGCACGATCGTGCTCGACACGGTCACGTGGTTTCCGCAAGCGAGCGAGCCCGAATGAAGTACCTGTTCGTCGCATTGCTCGGTTTGGTGCTCGGCGCCGCGCTCGCGGGTGCCATGCTCTACTTCAATCCTTTCTCGACGACGGCGGCGACGCAACCGAACGCCTCCGATCGCGTGCTCCACTACTCGCTGCCCGACGACGTGCTCGAATTCGCGCTCGGCGCGGACGCGCGGCTGTTCGGCCAAGAGCCCGGCGACGACGGCCTTTGGGAAGAGACCATCGATCGTTCGGCGGTGCTCGGTCTTACGCTCAAGGACGACGCCGACCAGCCCGTGGCCATCGCGAGCCGGCTCATGACGGTCTCGGCCGACACGGATCTCTTGCTGCGCGGCGTGCTGCTCAGCGATCACTGGCTCGTGACGATCCCCGGCGAGGGCACGTTGTTCGTGCGCGCCGACTCGAACGCGTGGCCGTTCCTCAAGCAGACGCTCGTGCCGGCTTGGTACCTCGAGCGGCCTTGGCAAGGACCCGCCTCCTACTGGCCGACGATCGGGCCCGGTAGCGACGAAGCGGGCATCGTGCTCGGCGTCGCGGGCGGCTTGCGCGGCAGGGAAGGTAGCGCCGTCGAGCGCTACGAGCTCACCGCGCTCGATCCCGCGCGCCGTTCCGCCCTCGCCGAAGGCGAGCTGCACTTGGCACTACCTGGGCCCCAGGTTGCCGCTCAAGAGTAGGCACCTCTTACGCGAGGTCGGCGGTGGGGTCGGCTAGGACCTCGCGCGGGACGCGTGCGCGGCTCGCGACGAGCTTCTTGCCGGCGGCGAATTCGCGCGGGCTGTTGACGGCGTCGACGGCGAGCAGTCGGCCGCCCTCGAGATAGAAGGCCGCGAAGCTGCGCTTCGCGGGGTCGCCGCGTAGGACGACCTCGTCGTAGCCGGAGGACAGCCCGACGATCTGCAGCTTCAGGTCGTACTGGTCCGACCAGAACCACGGCACTTCGGAGTAGGCCGTCGGTGCGCCCGCGAGAGTCCCCGCGGCCACCTTGCCCTGATGAACCGCGTTGGGCACCGACTCGAGGCGAACGCGCCGGCCGAGCAGCGGCTGCGGATGATTCGTGCAGTCGCCGGCGGCGACGACTCGCTCGTCGGCCGTGCGCGCGAACTCGTCGACCACGATGCCGTTGTCGCACGGCAGGCCCGCTGCGGCCGCGAGCTCGACGTTCGGCACGATGCCGACGCCGGCGATGACGACGTCGCATGGGAACGCACGGCCGTCGGTGGTCTCGACCGCGGTGACGCTCGAGGCCCCACGGAACGCAGCCACGGCGGCGCCGTAGTGCAGCACGACGCCCGCTGCGCGGTGACAGGCGTCGTAGAACGCGGAGATCTCGGGACCTGCGGTGCGCGACATGACGCGATCCGCGGCTTCGAGCACGGTGACCTCGTGGCCACGCCCGCGCACGACGGCCGCCACCTCGAGGCCGATGTAGCCCGCGCCGACGAGCAGCGCGCGCGCACCGGGCGCAAGCGACGCGACGACGGCGTCGGCGTCGGCGAGCGTGCGCAGATAATGAACGCCCCCGAGCGCCGCGCCGGGCACGTTGAGGCGACGCACGCGACTGCCCGTCGTGAGCAGCAAGCGGTCAAACCCAAGCGTGCGGCCGTCGTCGAGACGCACGCGCCGCGCGCCGAGCTCGAGCTCCTCGACGCGGCGACCCAGCTCGAGCGTGACGCCCTTGTCCGCGTAGAACGACGCGGGCCGCAAGAACAGTCGCTCGCGCGCGAGCTCGCCGGCCAGGTACTTCTTCGAGAGCGGCGGCCGTTGATACGGCGGATGCGGTTCCTCGCCGACGAGCGTGATCGCGCCAGGATAGTTCTGTTGGCGCAGCGACTGCACGGCTTGGGCCGCGGCTTGGCCGCCGCCGACGATCACGAGATGCTCAGCCATCGAGTGCTATATTCGAAAGACGTGGGCCGCGATTCTAGCAGCGCCCGCGAGGAGCGCTTAAGCGCATGGTGCGAGCGATTCGTTTCGGCGCCTTCGGCGGGCCCGAGGTGCTCGAATACGGCGAGGTCGAGCTCGATGCGCCGCGCCCCGGCGAAGCCCGCGTCGCGCACCGCGCGATCGGCGTCAACTTCATCGATGTCTATCACCGCACGGGGCTCTATCCGCTGGCGTTGCCGAGCGGTCTCGGCGGCGAGGCCTCGGGCGTCGTCACGGACGTGGGCGAAGGCGTTGCGAACGTTCGGCGCGGCGACCGCGTCGCGTACACCGCACCGGCGCCGCTCGGCTCGTATGCCGACGAGCGCAACGTCGACGCGCGCTGGCTCGTGCCGTTGCCGGGCGGCATCGACGACCGCACGGGCGCCGCGATGATGCTCAAGGGCCTCACGGCCTGGTACCTGCTCAAGCGCAGCTACCGCGTCGCGGCCGGCGACTTCATCTTGCTCTACGCGGCCGCCGGCGGCGTCGGCCTGATCGCCGCGCAGTGGGCGCGCGAGCTCGGCGCGCGCGTCATCGGCGTCGTGGGCTCGCCGGCCAAGCGCGAGCTCGCGCTTGGGCTAGGTTGCGAGCACGTGCTACTCGACGGCGAGGACATCCCGAAACACGTGCGCGAGATCGCCGGCGGCGGCGTGCCCGTCGTCTACGACTCGGTCGGCCGCACGACGTTCTACCAGTCGCTCGACTGCTTGCGGCCGCACGGCTTGCTCGTGAGTTTCGGCAACTCATCGGGCAAGGTGGAGCCCTTTGCGCTCACCGAGCTCACGAAGCGCGGCTCGTTGTACGTGACGCGGCCCACGCTCTACGACTTCATCCGCGAACGCAGCGATCTCGAGGCGGCCTCAACCGAGCTCTTCGGTCTCGTCGAGCGCGGCCGCATCGCGATCGAGGTGCGTCAGAGTTACGCGCTGCACAACGCCGCGCAGGCGCACCGCGATCTCGAAGCCCGGCGCACGACGGGCTGCACGGTGCTGATTCCCTGACCCAGTTTTTCTTCGTGAATCGCCGAGATTCACGCGTCGCGCGGCACGCTCGCACCCCTTAACGTGGCCCGCTTCTGCAAGTCAGGGAGGAATTGCCCGTGCAGAAGCAACGCCATGAGATCGAGCTTGGCTGCACATTGACCGTAGCATTCGCCGCGCTGCTCGGCGTCGTGGCCAAGGGCCGCTGGGGCGGCGCCGGTATCGCGCTCGAGGCCGCGCAGCCGCAACCGCAGCCGGGCTGCCGCTACTCGCAGCAACGCGGCCAAGTCCTCCGGCGCGGCAAGGTGCTCGCCTGTCTCAAGCCCGTATCGATGACGCTCAAGGAGACGCTGCTCGACCCCCCGTGCTGCGTCGAGCTGCGCCTCCATTGGCGGATCGAGCCGACCGACGCGGGCGCTTGCGTCGTGCTCGATGCGCGGTACTCGCTTAACGGCGCGGCCGCGCTGCGCCGTCGCCATTGGTACGAGCGCATTCACGGCCACTGCACACGCATGCAGCGTGCCCTCAAGTCGTGCATCGTCGAGGCCGAAGAAACGTGAAGCCGTTTGCAGATTCGGCGCGCGTCGACTCTATACTCGGAAGGGAGCGGCAAGCACTGCCGTTTGATGCGGCAGCGCGACGCCGAGTTGGCGGAGCAATATGTGCGCGCACATCGAGTACACGCGGTCACGAGCCTCCAGGAGTTCTTCAAGGACTCCGTCGCCGAGGCCATGGCCAAGCAAGGCGTGGCGGCCGACGATCACACGGCTTACTACGTCGTCAATCTGCTGACGCTGTTCGCGCGCCACGACGCTCTCTACGAGCGCGGCGAGCCGGGCCCCGGCTTGCAGCCGCTCGCGTTGCTTCTCGCCGCGGCCGCCGAAAGCCCCCATCGCGAGACGCGCAACGCGATGTTGCGGCGCGTCGGCGATACCTCGCTGTTCGTCGCGGGCTTCTTGGGCGACGGTTTCGCGCGCAAGCTCGTCGACGTCGACTACTACATCGACATGGGTGGCGCGGCTTACGGGCGCTTGTCGGACAGCATGCGCGGTACGCGCGAGGGTCGCGCGTTCGGCGCCGTGTTCGCGGAGCTCGCTGCCAAGTTCGGCGAGTTCGTCGACGTGCTCGCCGAGATCCGCGACTCGGGCAAAGCCGCAGCGATCGACGTGCTCAGGCTCTACGAGCTGTGGCTCAAGACGCGCAGCCGGCGTGCCGCGCGGCTGCTGCGCGAGCACGGCTTGGAGCCCAACGCGACGCTCAACGTCGCGACGCGTCACTGAGCCCATGCAGCTCTGCAAGCTCGAGGCGTTGCTCCACGAGCTCTATGCGCTCGACGTGGGCTACGCCGTCGATGACTTCCTGATCACCGACGCCGCCGTCGCGGGCTCGCTCGACGGCGGCGGCCGCAAGATCGACGAGAAGCTGCTCATCGCCGAGGCGGACGGCGAAGCCGACGTGGCGCTGTATCTCGAGCAGGAGTTGCTCGAGCGCCTCCAGCGCCGCGACCCGCTGACGCGGCTCGACGCGGACAATCTCGCGGACTTCTGGGCCGCGCTCGAGGGCATTAGCCACTTCACCTACTACGCGTGGAACGCGGCGCGCGACAAACCGGTGTCGCTGTTCGAGCTCGAGCTCCAAGGCGAGGTCGATAAGTTCGTGACGACCGAGATGCTGCTGCGCGCGCAGCACGGTCGCGAGCCCAGCGGCCTGCACGGCTGGCTGTTCGACGCGCCGACGCTCGACCCCAAGCTCGACGACGAGGAGCGCGAGCGTTATCGGCGCGCCAATCGCTATGCCGCCAAGTACTGCCGGCGGCTAGCGCCGGCGCTGGGCGGCGCCGACGACGCGGCGCGCCAGCGCGAGCTGCGGCACTTCTATCGGTTGTCGCAGCGCTCGAAGCTCGCACATATCGATGCGACCTAGAGCCCCCGTAGCGACGCTCGCGGCCCTTGACGCACCGGGGGGCGCACGATCAAATCGCGCGACACCAGCCGACACGACGGGGCGTTGCCCATGGCCCGCAGACATCTCGCTGTTCTCACCGCTGCCGCGTTAGGCACGAGCACCGCGCTCGCGCATCACTCCCCCGTCATGTTCGATCAGACGCAAAAGGTGACGCTCACGGGCACCGTGCGTGAGTTCCAGTGGACGAACCCGCACAGCTACATCCAGCTCGTCGTGAAGAACGAGCAGGGGCAAGACGAGGAATGGAGCCTCGAGATGGCCGCGCCGACGTATCTCTACAATCGGGGCTGGCGCCCGTCGAGCGTGAAGACCGGTGACGCGCTGACCGTCACGATCGCGCCGCTGCGCAAGGGCGGCAAAGGCGGGCTGCTGCTGCAGGCCGCCGGGGCCGACGGCAAGCCGATCGGCAGACCCGCGGCTCCGACGCCATGAGGCGCCCGGTTCCCTTGACCGTCGCGCTCGCGCTCACCGCGTGCACGCAGCAACCGCCGGTCGATCCGCGCGTCGAGCAGTTCGCCGCGCTGCCGAACTGGACGGGCATCTGGGTCGCCGACGGCCTCGAACCCGGCATCGACGGCTTCAGCATGGCGCGGCTGCCCGTGTTCGTGGTCGTGAACCCCGAGATTCCCTGGAACGAGGCCACGGCCGCCAAGATCCAGGCGGAGCTCGCCGTCAATCCGGAGCTACAGATACCACCGGCCGTCGGCTGGGGTTATCCGCTCATGATGGACGGCGCGCCGCCGCTGCAGTTTCTGATCACCCCCGAAGAGACCGTGATCTTCAACACCTACCGCGACCTGCGGCACGTCTACACCGATGGCCGCGCGCATCCGCCCGCGGAGGACCTCTGGCCGACGACGTGGGGCAACTCCGTCGGCCGTTGGGAAGGCGATACGCTCGTGATCGACACCGTCTCCGTGCGCGAGCCGAACAAATATTTCGGCATCGTGGCGTGGTTCTCCGACCAAGCGCGTTACACAGAACGCCTGCGCAGGGTGGCGCCCGACCGCATCGAGGGCGAAATGACCGTGGAGGATCCGGGCACGCTGTCGCGGCCGTGGGTCGCCAAGCTCAATTACAAGCGCGCCGACGGCGCGGATCGCCTGATCCACGACAGCTTCGACAACGACCGCACGGGCTTCGACGGCGACTACTACACGATCGAGCCGTCGGCGGACGCGCCG
>DATFFV010000205.1:0-2267 GCA_035249885.1 Gammaproteobacteria bacterium
CGAGCGATTCGCGGCCGCGACGACCGTGAGGTCGAACGCCGGCAGCAGCGCCTGCGCTTCGCCGTCCGAGACGTGGACCACGATGCCGCGGTGCGTGCCGACGTCGGCCGAGCTCGGCGTGCCCGAGAGCCGGCCCGTCGCCGTGTCGAATGTGAGCCACGCCGGTTTCGCGTCGATGCCGAACAGCAGCGCGTCGCCGTCCGCATCCGTCGCCGACGGCGTGAACGAATAGGGCGTGTCCTGATTTGCGGATGTCGCGGGCGTTCCCGTGATCACGGGCGCACGGTTGGCCACAGTCGCCGCGGCCGTTTCCTCCTCGTCCCCCGTGCAAGCACCGAGCAAGAACCCAAGTGCCGAGATCACCCACCAACGGGTGCACCGCTCCCTGTGCGTCATTCCCCACTCCGTCCCTAACTCGAGGGGGCGGAGTCCAATTTCCATGCCACTCGCCAAGAACCGAGCGGCGGCGCGGCTCGCACACACGGCTGACGCCAAATTGCGACGCTGCGAAGTGTTACCGTTTCCCGACACTCACTGGTCCGATCGGACTAGTGTCGCGCCGAATCTACGTCTAACCCGTCGGCCAACGGAGACAACGAAACGCAAGAATCGCGCGACATGCAAGTCGAGCACCTCGCGCAGCGTAGCGAGACTGGTGCTCTACATGGCTCGGCGCACGCGCGCTGCGCGGCGTTCGCGACCGTCGCGAATTCCCGACCTATGACATAAGCGCCGCGTTATTTGCGTCGTGCGTGCGCGAGTCCCGCGCGCTCGAGATGGCGGCGATAGTCGCCGCCGATGATGCGCGGCGCGCGGCGGACCCGAGGCCGATAGAGATACACCCACGCGCGGCGACGGCCGCCGCGCGCCAACGCGACGATGCAGCGCACGCGCGCGAACCGCGGCCGCACCGCACGCGCGCCCGCCTCGTAGAGATCGAGCACGCGCAACACGCGCGGGCTCGCGACACGATACACGTCGCCGACGACCCATTGCCGGCGACCGAGCGCCGAGTGCATGCCGGGATAAGGCCCGAGATCGTAGAGGCGCCCGCGAGCTCGTGCCGGACCAACGTAGTGCGCTGCAGCGGCGAGCCATCGCGCCATCGGTATCGCGACGAACGGGCGCAGCGTGCCGTAGACGAACAGCAGCGAATCGCGCCCGGGGAGTCTTGACGATATCATGCTCGCCTCGCGGCAGATGGTAACGGCGGGGAGAACACGGTGCGACTGTGCGTTGGGGCTCTGGCCTTGCTGGCCGCAAGCGCACACGCACGTGGAGTAAGCCCTTATCTCCCCGTCGACATCTCTCCCGAAATCGAACGAAAAATCGAACGCTTGCTCATCCTCGCCGAGCAGCCGGCGCTCAAGCGTCCGATCGCCGCCGCCACGGTTCTCGATGCCTTACCGCGCGCCTGCGAGCGCGACGCCGCTCTCTGCGAAGACGTGCGGCGTTACCTCGGCAGCCTCACGCGTGCGGCCGGCATGAGCTATGCGAGCCTCGCGGTCGGCGGCGGGTCGGGACCCGACACGCCGCTGCCGAATCGGCACGGCATGACCTCGCGCAGCAATTATGAGGCGGCTGCCGCGGTGTACTGGCAACCCGGCGATCACTTCCTCGTGACCGGCGGCGTGCTCGCATACGACGGCGAGACCGTGCCGACGGGCACTGTGCTGAGCTTCGGTGGCGAATACGCGCAGATCGACATCGGCTACCGGGATCGGCGCTGGTCGCCGCTCACGGACAGCGCCATGCTGATCAGCACGCAAGCGGCCACGATGCCTTCTGCCACGCTCTCCAACTACGCGCCGATCGGAAGAAGAATCGGTTTGCGCTATGAGGCCTTCATCGCAGAAATGAGCAGCTCGGCCAACATCCAGCACTCTGGGGCGCTGACGTCCGGCCATCCGCGACTCGCGGGGCTCCATTTGTCCATCGAGCCGTACCCCGGTTGGTCGCTCGGCGTCAATCGCCTCATGCAGTACGGTGGCGGCAGCCGACCGGGCTCATTCGGCGACCTCGTGGAGGCACTCGTCGATCCAACCTCGGACAATACGGGTACCGACGCCGAGTTCGGCAATCAGACGGCCTCGTTCACCACGGAGTTCATTGCACCGGCCAAAGTCCCGTTCGCGTTGTACTTCGAGTACGCGGGCGAAGATACGTCGACGAACAACGACTTTCGGCTCGGCAACGTGGCGCTTGCAGCCGGCATCCGCCTGCCGCGGCTCGGCGAACGCTTGTCGCTGACGCTCGAGCTCGGCGAA
>DATFFV010000206.1:0-4039 GCA_035249885.1 Gammaproteobacteria bacterium
TCCGGGAGAGGGTGCGTGACGTCGCTGCGCCGCATCGGTCTCCTCGTCGCGCTGCTCGCAGCGCTCCAGGGCTGCGGCGGCCGGAGCAAGGACGGAAGCGAGCCGCCCGCCGACCTCACCTCGTTCGACCCGACGCTCGACGTGCGCAGGTTATGGAGCGGCAAAGTCGGCGGCAAATCGGAGCGGCTGCGCTTGGGACTGCGGCCCGCGACGGATGGCGCGCGCGTCTACGCGGGCGCTTACGACGGCCAAGTGGCGGCGTTCGATGCCATGACGGGCCGTAAGGTCTGGTCCCAAAAAACCGACCTCAGGCTCACGGCGGGCCCGGGCTTCGGCGACGGCCTGCTTGCGTTCGGCACGGCCGACGGCGAGCTCGTCGCGCTCGATGCGGAGACGGGACAGGAACGCTGGCGCCAGGCCATCGGCAGCGAAGTGCTGGCGTCGCCGGCGATCGGCGCGAGCATCGTCGTCGTACGCAGCGTCGATGGGCGGCTGCGGGGGTTCTCGGCCGCGAACGGCAGCACGGTCTGGTCCGTCCAGCAATCACTGCCGGCCCTCACGCTGCGCGGCAACACGGCGCCGCGCGTGGCCGGCACACTCGTCGTGAGCGGGTTCAACAACGGCCGCGTCGCCGCCTACGAGGTCGCGACGGGCGATCCCGTCTGGGAGGTGGCGATTGCCAACCCCGCCGGGCGCAGCGAGCTCGAGCGGCTCGTCGACGTGAGCGCGGGCCTCCAGATCGTCGGCAACGACGTCTACGTCGTCGGCTACCACGGCCGCGCCGTCGGCATCGACCTCGAGACCGGTACGGTGCTTTGGCAGCAGGACTTGTCGTCGTATTCGGGCCTCGGCGCCGACTTCAACTCGGTCTATGTCACGAGCGACTTCGACGCCGTCGTGGCGTTGTCGCGCGCTGCGGGCACGCAGCTCTGGCGCCAGGAGGCGCTGCGCCTGCGCGACGTCACGGCGCCGACGCGTTACGCGAACACGCTCGTCGTCGGCGATTACGAAGGTTACGTGCACTGGCTTTCGCCCGACGACGGCCGGTTCCTCGCGCGCGAGAAAGCGGCCGGCGAGCGCATCTCCGGGCCGCCGCTCGTCGTCGGCGAGAACGTCTTCGTCCAGGGCGACGACGGCACGGTCGCCGCGTTCACCTTGCGCGCCGACGACGCCGCGTAAGTCGTCGTCATGCTGCCCGCCGTGGCGCTCGTCGGCCGGCCGAACGTCGGCAAGTCGACGCTGTTCAATCGCCTCACGGCGACGCGCGACGCGCTCGTCGCGGATTACCCCGGCCTCACGCGCGACCGTCGCTACGGCTTAGGAGCTGCGGCCGAGCGCAAGTTCATCGTCATCGACACGGGTGGCCTCACGGCCGCAGCGAACAGCAGTGAGATGACGGCGCTCGTCGCCAGGCAGGTCGAGATCGCGATCGAGGAGGCCGACACCGTCGTCCTCGTCGTCGATCACAGGAGTGGGCTCACCGACGACGACGTGCGCGTCGCCGAGCGGCTGCGCCGCGTGGCCAAGCCCGTCGTCATCGCCGTCAACAAGGCCGAGGGGATCCCAAGCGAGCTCGCCGAGGCCGAGTTTCATTCGCTGGGCTTGGGCGTCCCGGTCGGCATCTCCGCCACGCACGGGCAGGGCGTCGAGGCGCTCATGCTCGCCGCGCTCGCGCCGTTCCCCGCGGACGACGAGGCGACCGAGGCCGCGCTCGAGGCGGAGCGGGGACCGAAAGTCGCGGTCATCGGCCGGCCGAACGTCGGCAAATCGACGCTCATCAATCGCCTGCTCGGCGAGAACCGCTTGATCACGTCGCCCGAGCCCGGCACGACGCGCGACAGCGTTCACGTGCCGTGCGAGCGCGACGGCAAGAAGTTCGTGCTCGTCGACACGGCCGGCATTCGCCGCCGCGCGCGCGTGGCCGAGGGCGAGGTCGTCGAGAAGTACAGTGTCGTGCAGAGCTTGAAGGCCATCGAGGACGCGGGCGCCGTCATCGCCGTGCTCGATGCGCGCGAGAGCGTCACGGACCAGGACCAGCACCTCGTCGGCCTCGCGGCCGAGCGCGGCCGCGCGCTCGCCGTCGCCGTCAACAAGTGGGACGGCATGAGCGGCCACGAGCGCCGCCTCGTCGAGCGCGAGGTGGAGCGCAAGCTCGACTTCGCGCCGTACGCGAGCGTGCACTACGTGTCGGCGCTGCACGGCAGCGGAATCGCCGAGCTCGTCAAGGCCGCGCTCGTCGCCCACAAGAATGCCGGCGCCGAGTTCGCGACGCCGCGCCTGACGCGCGTGCTCGAGGACGCGATGGAGGTCAACCCGCCGCCGCTCGTCCGTGGGCGGCAGGTGCGGCTGCGCTACGCGCATCAGGGTGGACGCTACCCGCCGCTCGTCGTCGTGCACGGCACTCAGGCGCAGCGGCTGCCCGATCACTACAAGCGTTATCTCGAGAACGCGTTCCGCGAGGCCTTACGCTTGCGCGGCACGCCCGTGCGCATCGAGCTGCGCACGACCGAGAACCCGTTCGCGGGCAGGCGTAACAAGCTCACGCCGCGGCAGGCCAAGAAGCGCAAGCGAGTGCTGCGGTTCAAGCATCGCAAGGAGTAGCGGCTCAAGGAGCGGGGCTCGGGGTCACCGTCGGCGGCGGGCCGATCTGCCGCTCGATGAAGTCGCGCGCCGTCGTGAACCCGCCGCTGTCGAACAGATCGTTGTGGCCCACGCCGCTCGGCCAAAAAGCCTGCTTCGGCTCGTTGGCCGCCGCGTAGAGCTGGCGCGCTTGGGACTGCGGGATCACGAAATCGGCATCGCCGTGCATGACGAGCAGCGGCTCCTCGATCGAGTCGATTCGGGCGAGCGAGTCGAACCGGTCTGCCATGAGCCAACGCACCGGGATCACCGGAAATCGGTGAGCGGCGACGTCGACGGTCGATGTGTATGGCGCTTCCAGGATCAGCGCGCCGAAGTCGCGCTCGGCCGCCATCTTCGTCGCGACGCCGGTGCCGAGCGATTGGCCGTAGAGCGCGATCGATTCGCGGCGAACTCCGCGAGCTTGGAGCCAATCGAGGGCGGCGCGCGCGTCGGCGTAGAGCCCTTCCTCGGTCGGCGAGCCCGGATTCCCCGAGTAACCGCGGTACGCGACCATGAGCGCGCCTATGCTCGCGTCCATGAAGTACTTGAGCCGAAAGCGTTCGCCGCGCAGGGTGCTGCCGTTGCCGTGGAACAGGACGACGGTTGGCCGGCCCGCGGGTGCCGGCGCGTACCACGCGACGAGCTCGACGCCGTCCGCAGTGGTCAGGCGCAACTCTTCGACGCCCGCGAGCATCGGATAGAACGACGGCGGAACGGTTTGGCGCGAGTCCGGGTGGTATAGGAGCTCGCGCTGCAATGCCCACAGCGCGAACGTCGTAGCCGAGTAGAAAGCCATGATCGCGGCGACGGCGACCGTGGCTACCTTGCGCGACTGCGCTCCGAACCTGCGTCCTTCCATGGCTCAGCCTCTCGACCGTGTGCCGTCGGCCTTTACGCGAGCACGTTACGACACGATTCGGGCAAGAGTATGGCAAGGCGCTTACCAATGGCGATAGCACGCGAGGGCTAACGGCCCCGCGGGCCTAATCACATAGCCAGAAGTTAGAAGCGGCCATTGGCGCCGGTTTTAGACTGCCCGTCTCGAATAGAGCCCGGGGTAGCGCGTGGCCACCAAAGCCCGCAGGACCGTCGTCATTGCCGGCGAGTTTCCGATGCATCGCGGCGGCTCGCTGTTGGGCCCCACGATCGCCTACGAGACCTGGGGCAAGCTCAACCACGCGCGCGACAACGCCGTGCTCATCTTCACGGGCATGTCGCCGTCGGCGCACGCGGCCTCGAGTCTCGAGGATCCGACGCCGGGCTGGTGGGAGGAGATCATCGGGCCAGGTCTCGCGATCGATACGCGTCGCTACTTCGTGATCGTCGTCAACTCGCTCGGCAGTTGCTTCGGCTCGACGGGGCCGGCGTCGGTCGACCCGCGCACGGGCGACATCTACCGGCTCAAGTTTCCCGTGCT
>DATFFV010000207.1:0-3610 GCA_035249885.1 Gammaproteobacteria bacterium
ACCGCGGCGATGCGGCCGTCGCGCACGACGATCGTGCCGCGTTCGGTGACGCCGCCGTTGCCGTCGAGGATTCGGGCGTTGGCGATCACGAGATCTTGCGCGAAGGCGGGCGCTGCGAGGCAACTGCTCGCGAGGAGCACCAGACCCAAACGAT
Source organism: Gammaproteobacteria bacterium (assembly GCA_035249885.1). GTDB lineage: Bacteria > Pseudomonadota > Gammaproteobacteria > Steroidobacterales > Rariloculaceae > FEN-1219. The sequence goes on from DATFFV010000207.1 coordinate 155, forward strand.
TCATCGTCATTGTCGTTCCCCGGGAAATGGCAGCGCCGAGTATGCCGCCGAATCGGAGGCCGGTGCCACCCGCACCGCCGAAAGCGTAAGATCGCGGGCGGGTGGCAGTCGGAGTGCGGCGATGAAGCAGCGATCGTGGCGAAAAGGGTTGGCGGGGGCGGCGTGGCTCGCGTGTGCGGCACCGGCCGCGGCCGAGCTCACGAACTCTGCGGCGCCCGTGATCGTCGGTCATTACCACTTGAACGTCACGAGCGTCGCCGAGCACCGCCGCTTCTGGGTCGACACGCTCGGCGGCAAGGCCGTCAAGATCGGCGAAGTGGACGCGATCGAGTTCCCCGACGTCTTCCTGCTGCTCGACGAGCGCCCGCCGACGGGCCCGACGCGCGGCACGGCCTTCGACCATATCGGCTTCGCCGTGCCCGACGTGCCGGCGCTCACGACCCAGGTCGTGGCCGCGGGCTACGCGCTCACGGTCGGGCGCGAGCCGGCGCCCGGCGAGACGGCGAGCCCACCAACGGCGGGCAACTACGGGCGCTTCTCCTACCTCGTGGGGCCCGACGGCGTGAAGGTGGAGCTCGTCACGAACGCCGATGCCGGCGCGCCGCCGATCGAGCACCATCACGTGCACTTCGTGAACCGCGAGTTCGTCGCGATGCAGCAGTGGTACATGAAGACGTTCAACGCCACGCTGCGCGACGGGCAAACGGATTTCTTCATCGGCGCCGATCTGCCGGGCGTCGGCTACATGCTGAACTTCTTCAGCTGGTTGCCGGCCGAGGGGCTCGTCGGCACGGCGGGCCGCGCCGTCGACCACATCGGGTTCGAGGTTCGCGATATCGAGGCGTTCGCAGCCGAGCTCGGCCGCAAGGGCATTGCGCTCACGGCGCCGCCGCGGCGCGATGTGCGGCTCGGCGTCACCGTCGCGACGCTCGTCGATCCCTGGGGCACGGTCGTCGAGCTCACCGAAGGCTTACGCGACTGACGGCCGCGCGCCTGTCGCCCGTAGCGGTGTCGAGCAGGAACGATCTCCTTAGGGTGCAGCGGCGTTGGGCCGATGAGCGCGGTGTGCGTTACGACGCGCGGGCCTTCGTGCGCGAGCTCGCCGACAATCTGCGGGCGCCGCTGGTACCCGCCGTGCGCGCGGAGCTCGAGCGCGGCTCGGAGCTCGCTGCGCGGGGCACTGCGCCCGCGCGGATTCACGCGCTCGCATCCTCCGCAGCGCTCGTCGTCAACGTGTTCGGTTATTGGCGCGAGCGGCCGCTCGCACGGCTCGTTGCGGCGCTCGGCTTCGACAGCGGCGAGAGCGCGAGCCTGACGTTCGAGGAGCCGTTGCCGACCGAGTTACCCGGCGAGCCGCCGTTTACCGACGTCGCCTTGCATTGGCCGAACGGCGACTTGGTGCCCATCGAGAGCAAGTTCACCGAATGGTTGGTGCGCCGGCCGCACAACAAGCGCGTGTTCAAGGACAAATATTTCCCAGCGGGAGCGGAGGCCGGTTCCGGCGTTTGGTCGGCGGTCGCGTTGCCGCGGTGCCAGGCGCTCGCCGAGGAGCTGCAAGACGGCCGCGAGCGGTTCAAGTACTTGAACACCGCGCAACTCTTGAAGCACGCGCTCGGCCTCAAGAAGCTTGGGCAACGCCGTACCGTGGTCGTCTATCTCTACTATGAGTGGCCGGGTCGCGAAGCCGAAGTGCATCGCAGCGAGCTCGAGCGTGTGCGACAGCGCTTAGGTCTGGAAGTGGATCTGCGCGTGCTCACGTACCAGCAACTCTTCGCTTCGCTGCGCGCTGCGCCGGGCGTCGACCGCGACTATCTCGACTACCTCGCGGAGCGCTACTTCCCTCCCTGATCGTGCGTTCGCCCGTGGCATCGCTTACGATGGCGACCCCTCGATCCGCAACGCCCCAAGGTCGCACCTTGCATCGTCTCTACGTCACCACGCCGGCGGGTGCGGCGGAGCTCGCGGCCGACGAGCTCGCGGTTTTCGGGATCGCGAAGACCGTGGTGCAGCGCGGCGGCGTCGCGTGCTCGGCGTCGCTCGAGCAGGCCTACCGGGCGTGCCTGTGGTCGCGCGTCGCGAACCGCGTGCTGCTCGCCGTTGGCGAGTTCGCTGCGCCGACGCCCGAGGCGCTCTACGACGGCGTGCGCACGGTGGAGTGGTCCGAGCATCTCGCCGCCGACGGCACACTCGCCGTCGATGCTACGAGCACGCGTTCGGCGATCACGCACACGCAATTCGCGGCGCTCAAGGTCAAGGACGCCGTCGTCGATCAGTTCCGCGAGCGAACGGGTGTCCGGCCCAACGTCGACGTCGCGGCGCCCGACGTGCGGATCAATCTGCACCTCGACCGCGACGTCGCGTCGCTCGCCATCGACCTCTCGGGCGAGAGCCTGCACCGGCGCGGCTATCGCGGGGCGCAGGGCGCCGCGCCGCTCAAGGAGAACCTCGCGGCCGCCGTGCTGCTGCGCGCGGGTTGGCCCCAGCTCGTCGCGACGACGCCGGGCGCGCTCGGGTTCGTCGACCCGCTGTGCGGGTCGGGCAGCCTCGCGATCGAGGCCGCGCTCATCGCAGGCGATGTCGCACCCGGGTTGCTACGCAACTACTTCGGCCTTCTCCGCTGGCGCGGGCACGACGAAGCGCTCTGGCAACGGCTGCTCGGCGAGGCCACCGAGCGGCGGCGTGCCGCGGCGCCCTCGCTCGAGCGCGTGGCGCTGCGAGCCTACGATCGCGACGCGGGCGCCGTGCGCGCCACGCTCGACAACGCCGCGCGTGCGGGTTTTGCGAAGGTGCTGCACGCCGAGCGCCGCGAGCTCGCCGACTTGCCGCCGCCGCCCGCGCCCGTGGGCCTGCTCGCCGCGAATCCCCCCTACGGTGAGCGGCTCGGCGACGCGGCCGGTCTCACGGCGCTCTACGCGCTGCTCGGCGAGAAGCTCCGCGAGCAGTTCGTCGGCTGGCAGGCCGCCGTGCTCACGGGCAATCCGCCGCTCGGCCGCGAGCTCCGCATCAAGGCCAAGCGCACGCACGTCATGTTCAACGGGCCGATCGAGTGCCGGCTCTTGCGCTTCGACATCGACCCGAAGCACTTCGAGATCAAGCGCGCACCGGGCGCGATGCCGGTGTTCGATGCCGAGGCCGCGCGCGCGCGGCCGGGTGCGGCCATGTTCGCGAACCGCCTGCGCAAGAACTTGGCCTCGCTCGGGGCCTGGGCACGCAAGGAGGGCATCGCCTGCTACCGCGTCTACGACGCCGACATGCCCGAGTACGCATTCTCGATCGATCTTTACGCGTCCGCGCTCGGTACCGACGCACAGCGAGCGGCCTACGTGCAGGAGTACGCGCCGCCCGCCACGATCGACGCGGACAGGGCGCGCGCGCGCCGCGAGGAGGCGTTCAGCGCGATCCCGGAGGTGCTCGGCTTGCCGTCTCCGCGCGTGTTCGTGCGCACGCGGCGCAAGC
>DATFFV010000208.1:0-9982 GCA_035249885.1 Gammaproteobacteria bacterium
GAGCAGGTCGAGCTTGTCGTTGAGAAACGCGCGCAGCGTGAACTCGCCGGCCTCGGCCGGCCGCGCGCCGTGTGCGCACGCGGCCTCGAGCAGCGCGTCGCTGACGACGCGGCCGCCGTGGCAGTGGAGCTCGACGACGTCCTCGCCCGTGAACGAGCGCGGGCCTTCGAAGAACAGCACCAGGCCGCGATCGAGCGGCTCGCCGTCGGCGTCGATGAACGAGCACAGGGAGGCCTCGCGCGGCCGCGGATCTAGCCCCGTGAGGGCGCGCACGATGGTGCGGGCCGCTGGCCCCGAGAGCCGCACGATGGCGATCGCGCCGACGCCAGCCGCGGTGGCCAGCGCTGCGATCGTGTCGTCGCGTCGCAGTGCCAAGGCCACATCCCCAGACGCGCGCCTAGCTGGCCGCGGACTCGCGCGCCACGATCGTGTTGATCCGCCACTGCTGGAGGATCGACAACGTGGTGTTCGTCAATTGATAGAGCACGAGGCCCGCGGGGAACAACACGAGGAACGCCGCGAACACGAGCGGCATGATCTGCATCATGCGGGCCTGCATGGGATCGGGCGGCGCCGGGCTCATGCGCGTCTGGAAGAACATCGCCGCGCCCATGAGGGCGGGCAGCACGAAGAACGGGTCGCGCGCCGAGAGATCCTGGAGCCACAACGCGAACGGCGCGTGGCGCATCTCGACGCTCTCGACGAGCACCCAGTAGAACGCGAAGAAGAACGGCATCTGGATCAGGATCGGCAAGCAGCCGGCGGCCGGGTTGACCTTCTCCTTCTTGTAGAGCTCCATCATCGCCTGGCTCAGCGCCTGGCGATCGTCCTTGTACCGTTCCTGGAGCGCCTTCATGCGCGGCCCGATCTTGCGCAGCTTCGCCATCGAGCGGCCGCTCATCGCCGTGAGCTTGTAGAACACGAGCTTGATGAGGATCGTCACGATGATGATCGCCAAGCCCCAGTTCTGGACCCAGCTTTCGACGGTCGCGAGCAACCAGAAGAGCGGCTGCGCGAGCGGCGTCGTGATGCCGTAATCCACGGTGCGCTCGAGATCGCCGCCGACGCCTTGCAGCTGGTCTTGGAGCTTCGGTCCGATGAACAGCTTGAACGTCACGTCGAGGGGCATGGCCGCGCTGACGTCGGCCACGGGGCCGACCGCGCTGAGCACGAACGCCTGGCCGCGCGTGCTCGCCGTGTACGCGTACCGGTCGCCGCTCGGCGGCACGGCGGCTGCGAGGAAATGGTGCTGGATCGCGGCGAACCAGCCGCCGCTGACGCTCTGCGAGAACGGCTGCGCAGCGAGGTCGTCGAAATCCTGCCTCTCGAAGCTTTCACCGTCGTAGAGCACTGGGCCCGTGAACGACAAAGTATCAACGCGCCAGATCGATCGCTCGACGGGCCGATGCACTCGCTCCATCTGCACGTACGGCGCGCCGCGCCAGCTACCGCCCGTCGGCGCGACGGTCAGCGTCAAATCCACGGCGTACTGGCCGCGGCGGAACACATAGGTCTTGCGAGCGCTGAGCGGCCCCTCGCCTACCCAGTCGAGCGTAACGACGAGCTCGTCTTGCCCCGGCGCGAGCGAATAGTCGTTGCTTGCGCTGCGAAACGTCGCGAGGTGGTTCGGCTCGGCGCCGCCGACGGCGCTGCGCAGCCCGGTCGCGAAAACCCAGCGATCCATGGGGGCGTTGTCGAGCAGCCGCACGACGGGCTCGGGCACGTCTTTGGTGACGGAGTACTCCGACAAGTCGGCGCGTACGAGGTCGCCGCCTTGCGAGGCGATGAGCACATCGAGCACGTCGGTGCGGACGCGGATGAGCTCGCCCGTCGCGGCGGGCTCGGCTGGCGGTGCGGGCGTAGGCTGCGTCGGGTTGGCGCCGTCGTTGAGTGGCGGTAACCCGCCACCGGGCGGCTCCGCCGGCGTGAGCGCCGTGCCCTGTGACGTGGGAGCGCTGGGCCGCTGGCCGTAGTCGGCCACCCACGCGGTGTACGTGAGCCAGGCCATGCCGAGCAGCGTGAGCCAGAGAAATACGCGGATGTTATCCATGCTGCGCCGCTGCGCCCGCAGCTACTTTCAGTTGCTCGAAGTGCTTGTCGAGGCTCGCGCGCAGCAAGCGCCGCTCGGCGCGGTCCGCACCCGCACGCGCGAGCACGACGAAGTCCCACGGCGGCAACGCGAGCTGATGGCGAAAGGATTCGCGGGCGAGTCGCTTGATGCGGTTGCGATCCACGGCACGTTTCGCGGTGCGGCGCGGGACGGTCAGACCAAGGCGCGCGTGCGTGCCGCCGCTCGAGCGCGCAAGGACAGTGAAGAAACGATCGCTGGAGCGCGCGGGCTCGGCGAAAACCCGCCCAAACTCCGCCGTTGAATGCAGCCGGTGATCGGGAGAGAAGCCTGCCGTGTCAGGGACCAACGCCGCGCCAAAATAGAACCCGTTAAGGAGTGAGCCGCGCGCGACCCTTGGCGCGACGGCTGGCCAGAACTTTGCGGCCGGCGCTCGTCGCCATGCGGGCGCGGAAGCCGTGCGTGCGTTTGCGGTGTAAGTTGCTCGGTTGAAAAGTGCGTTTCATGCTGGGTACCCCGCGCAGGCAAAAGCTCTTGCTAAACAAAAGGATGTGAGTCGCTCGGGAAGCGGGGCACTGTACGCGGCGCGCCGTGACGCTGTCAACACGAGCCCCGGCTCGTGACGCGCGCTCGTCGCAGGTGTTCGTTGTGGATAACTACGGCGGAGGCTATTAGACTGGCAGTCACTCCCTGGCCTTCACACGACAACTACTATTTCGAGCTCCTGTGGCAGAGAACTCGGCGGTTTACTCGTCGCTCTGGATGCAATGTGCGCGTGCGCTCGAGGCCGAGCTATCGGAGCAGCAATTCAATACTTGGATTCGCCCGCTGCAGCTCGTCGAGGACGGGCCGCTGCTCAAGCTGTTGGCCCCGAATCGCTTCGTCGTCGATTGGGTCAAGACGCATTGTCTCGAGCAGATTCGTGTCTGGTGGAAGCGACACACCGACGGCGGCCCCGAGATTCAAGTCGAGGTCGGTAGCAAGCCGACCGCGCGGCGCGAGGCTGCGGTCCTCGGAGGGGACGTCCGCGTCGCCACGACGATCGGCGGCCGCCTCAACCGCGCGTTCACGTTCGACATGTTCGTCGAGGGCAAGAGCAACCAGCTCGCGCGCGCGGCGGCGGTTCAGGTCGCGCAGAATCCCGGCCGCGCCTACAACCCGTTGTTCATCTACGGCGGCGTCGGCCTCGGCAAGACCCATCTCATGCACGCCATCGGCAACCTGATCCTCGCGCGGGATCCGTCTGCCAAGGTGGCTTACGTACACTCCGAGCGCTTCGTGAGCGACATGGTGCTCGGTCTCCGCCACAACTCGATCGCCGAGTTCAAGCGCAGCTACCGCACGCTCGACGCCCTGCTCATCGACGACATCCAGTTCTTCGCGGGCAAGGAGCGGTCGCAAGAGGAGTTCTTCCACACGTTCAACGCGTTGCTCGAGGGGCAGCGGCAGATCATCCTCACGTGCGACCGTTACCCGAAGGAAGTGACCGGCCTCGAGGAGCGGCTCAAGTCGCGGTTCGGGTGGGGGCTCACGGTGGCCATCGAGCAACCGGAGCTCGAGACGAGCGTGGCGATTCTCATGAGCAAAGCGGCCGCGGAGGGCGACGTGTTACCGGAAGAGGTCGCGTTCTTCATCGCCCAGCGCATTCGTTCCAACGTTCGCGAGCTCGAGGGTGCGCTGCGGCGTGTGCTCGCCAACTCCCGTTTCACGGGAGTGCCGGTGACGCTCGAGTTCGCCAAGCACGCGCTGCGGGACGTGCTCGCGCTCCAGGACAAGCTGGTCACCGTCGAGAACATCCAAAAGACGGTCGCCGAGTATTTCAAAATTCGAGTGGCCGACTTATTGTCGAAACGTCGCAGTCGCTCGATTGCGCGGCCACGGCAAATCGCCATGGGGCTCGCCAAGGAGCTCACGACGCACAGCCTACCGGAGATCGGCGACGCCTTTGGCGGACGGGACCACACGACGGTGCTGCACGCGTGCCGCCGCGTCAAAGAGTTGCGCGACACGGAGACCCGTGTGGCGGAGGATTACAACAACCTGTTGAGAACACTGACGACATAGTGTGAGCGGACGGTGGAGCGTTTCGGCCGGGCAGAGCGCACACAGCTTGGCCACAGCCCCAAGGCCGCTTAGCCACGCTCTAACCGTCTCGTAACAGACTGTCGTAATTAGAAAAAAGCCGCTTTCCCACGGAATCGGCGGGTACCAATAACTACAGTAAATAGATAGATATACAGAGGCAATCAATGAAGCTCAGCGCAGCGCGGGAAACTATTCTCAAACCCTTGCAGACGGTCGTGGGTGTAGTGGAGCGGCGCCAGACGATGCCGATCCTCAGCAACGTACTGCTGAGCGCGCAAGGTTCGAAGCTCGCGATCACGGCGACGGATCTCGAAGTCGAGATGGTGGCTGAGGCCGAAGTGAAAGCCGAAACCACGGGCGATATCACCGTGCCAGGCCGTAAGCTGCACGATATCTTTCGGGCGTTGCCGGACGGCAGCAACGTGGAGCTCAGCTTGAACGGGGAGCGACTGACCGTGAAGGCGGGTCGCAGCCGATTCACACTGTCGACGCTGCGAGCGGCTGACTTCCCGACGATCGATGAGATCGGAGCTAAGCAAACTTTGCGGTTAAGTCGCACCGATCTGCGTCGATTGGTTGAGAAAACGCACTTTTCGATGGCTCAACAGGACGTTCGGTACTACCTGAACGGCCTGTTGCTCGAGACGGAGAAAAAGCGCCTACGTGCGGTGGCGACCGATGGCCATCGTCTGGCCCTTTCCGAGGTCGACTTGGCGGCTCCGGCGACGCGCGACGAGCAGGTCATCGTGCCGCGCAAGGGCGTGCTGGAGCTCAGCCGCCTGCTCGACGGCGAGGGCGAAGTTCAACTGGCGCTCGGCGCCAATCACGTTCGCGTCCAGTTAGACGGAATTCGACTCACTTCGAAGCTCATTGACGGCCGTTTCCCGGAATATAGCCGCGTCGTGCCCAGCGAGCCCAAGAACGTCATCAAGGCGGACCGAAACCTGTTCCGGCAGGCTCTGCAACGCACGGCGATCCTGTCGAACGAGAAGTACCGCGGCGTGCGGCTCGAGCTCAGCCCGAACAGCGTCGTGCTGCAAGCCAACAATCCGGAGCAGGAAGAGGCGGTCGAAACACTCGAGGTGGAGTACAGCGGCGACGCGATGGAGATCGGCTTCAACGTGAACTATCTGCTCGACGCGCTCGCGGCCGTCGATAGCGAGCAAGTAGAGCTCGGCGTCACCGACGGCAACTCGAGCTGCCTGATTCGAGAACCGGGGACGGACCGGACGAAGTTCGTCGTCATGCCGATGCGGCTCTAGCCGCGCCGCGATCCTCACGCGCGCGGGGACAGCCCTTGCCTCTGCGGCGAATCCGCATCACCGCGCTCCGTTGCCTCGAGGAAGTCGAGCTCAACCTTCATCCGCAGAGGAACTACATCTTCGGCCCCAATGGCGCGGGCAAGACCAGCTTGCTCGAGGGGATCTTCTTGCTCGGTCGTGGGCGATCGTTTCGGACGCGGCAGATCCGTCGCCTCGTCCGGCGCGGTAGCGAGGGCTTTGCCGTATTCGGTACGGTCGTGCGCGATGACGATGTCACTCAGAAACTCGGTGTCGCCTACCGGTCGGGACATCTCGAGAAGAAAATCGACGGCAACGAGGCGGCCGGGATGGCCGAGCTGGCCCGGGTACTGCCGGTCCACGCGCTCGACCCCAGCATGCACGCACTCGTGGAAGGCGGGCCCAGCGAACGACGGCGATTCCTCGACTGGGGCGTGTTCCACGTGGAACAAGGTTACCTCGAGAGCTGGAAGCGCTATCGGCGTGTCCTGAGCCACCGTAACGCCGCGCTCAAACGGGCCGCCACGGACGCCGAGCTCCACCCTTGGTCCGTAGCGCTGGCCGAAGCAGGCGAGGCCGTAGACGGCAGCCGGCGGCGATATCTGGATCTCCTGGCGCCCAGCGTCGCGGACCTCGGCCAGCGGCTACTCGCTCGGCCCCTGACGTTGCGGTACCGGCGCGGCTGGACAGACGAAGACGGGCTCGAAGCCACGTTGAGCGCCCTCAGGGCACGCGACCGGGAGAACGGCAACACGGAGGCGGGGCCCCACCGCGCGGAGCTGGTCCTATTGCTCGACGAACGGCGTGCGCAGGACGAGGCCTCCCGAGGCCAACAGAAGCTCACGGCCGCGGCGCTGGTTCTGGCCCAGGTGGCCGTCGAAAGCACGCTCCATCCGGGCCGTTCGGTCGTCGTCATCGACGACCCGGCGGCGGAGCTCGACGGACAGTCGCTCGAGCGGCTGCTCGAAACACTCGGCGAGTTGCAGGCGCAGTTGGTCCTCACGGCGCTTGCGCCGGAGCAGCTGCCGCAGACACCGGGCCACCCCGTGTTCCACGTGGAACACGGGAGCGTCCGCACGCCGGCCAGCGGCTGAGCTTGCCCGTCGGAGCCCGTGCTCGAAACGCTCGAGTTGAAGGTGCGGTGGCTCCGCACGGCGCGCGCAGCGGCCCCCCGCGGCGCGCCGTGTTCCACGTGGAACAAGGGCAGCCTCGGATAGCGGGTCCAGCGGCTAAGCTAGCCGGCCGGTCGCGAGCGCGTCGCTCCAAGCGTTCCACGCTGGCGGAGCACACAACCCTCACCGTGCGTCCCAACCGAACCGCACACTGCGGCTCGCAGCCCGTCGATCACCGCCGCTGGCCGCTGGCCAATCGAGTGCCGCTTCAGGCCGAATCCTCGATCGTGCCGCTCAAGCGTGGGCACCCGAGCCCGCCGCGGTATCTTCGCGCCCAATGATCGGACCCACGGATACCCCGGACTCCCGGCATCGGTGCCGTGCGCGGCGTCTCGACCGCGATGGGCTCGTCACCCGGGGTCGACACCATCGCGATCGGGCGGAGCGCTGTCCGACGGGATCGGCGCTGGACGGCGGCGTGCCTGTCGCAAGCTTTGACTCATGCTTCGCCCAGCGCCAACCCGCGGTTTGTGAGTTACTCGTCGGCATTCGCTTCGCGCATCAAGCGGAGGATCCCGCAGAGAACGCGCCCCATTAGCGTTGGCGCCCAGCGGGAAAGGAGGAGGCCAGTACTCCGACGCAATTGCTTCCAGTGGGCGTCGGTTTCGATGGGTTGTTCGATGACCGCGGCGACGTCGGCCAAGGGCTGAGCGCGAAGCGAAGTCGAAAGCGGAGATTGACGCGTCGTTTCGCAACTCTTGAGGAGCCCGCGTCTGCGTCGTGCTTCCTTGGTCTCCGTCACTCAGGTCCGGCCGAGTCTCCGTCCACGAGGCGTCCGAAACAGACCGACGACACCGGATCCAGAACCGCAGGTGCTGTCCTCGCGTCAGCCCGTGTTTCACGTGGAACCAAGGGGGGTTCGCACGCTATAATGGGCCAATCTTTAAGGAGATCGTTTCGGGATGAGTCAGAGCGACTATACCTCTAAGAATATCAAGGTCTTAAAGGGTCTCGAAGCGGTAAGAAAACGGCCAGGCATGTACATCGGTGACACCGATGACGGCACCGGCCTGCACCACATGGTTTTCGAGGTCGTCGACAACTCGGTCGACGAGGCCCTCGCGGGCTACTGCAAGGAAATCGCGGTCACGATTCACGCCGACGAATCGATCACCGTCGTCGACGACGGCCGCGGCGTCCCCGTCGATATCCACCCCGAGGAAGGGCGCTCCGCGGCCGAGGTCATCATGACCGTGCTGCACGCGGGCGGTAAATTCGACGACGACAGCTACAAGGTCTCAGGCGGCCTGCATGGCGTCGGTGTCTCGGTCGTCAACGCCCTGTCCGAGGTGCTCGTCCTCACGATTCATCGCGCCGGCCTGCTCTACGAGCAGACCTACCGGCTCGGCGATCCCGTCGCTCCGCTGGCGGTCGTCGGCAAGACCGACCGCACGGGCACGACGATTCGCTTCAAACCCAGCGCGACCATCTTTACGAACATCGTGTTCGACTACGACACGCTCGCCAAGCGGCTCCGGGAGCTGTCGTTCCTGAACTCCGGTGTGCGCATCAGGCTGTCCGACGAGCGCGAAGATCGGCACGACGTGTTCGAGTTTGCGGGTGGCATCGAAGCCTTCGTCAAACACTTGAACCGCAACAAGACGCCGATTCATCCCACGATCGCCTACTTCTCGGACGTGCGCGCGCCGATCCAAGTCGAGGTCGCGTTTCAGTGGAACGACGGCTACCAGGAAGGGATGTTCTGCTACACGAACAACATTCCGCAGCGCGACGGCGGCACGCACCTCGCCGGCTTCCGCGCCGCGATGACGCGCACGCTCAACACCTACATCGAGAACGAGGGCATCGCGAAGCGCGAGAAGATCACGATGTCCGGCGACGACGCGCGCGAGGGCCTCACGGCCGTGCTGTCGGTAAAACTGCCGGATCCGAAATTCTTCTCGCAGACGAAAGACAAACTCGTGTCGTCCGAGGTGAAGTCGGTCACCGAGTCGGTCGTCGCGCAGCGCCTCGAGGAGTTTCTGCTCGAGCATCCGGCCGAAGCGAAGACGATCGTCGGCAAGATCATCGAGGCGGCGAGGGCGCGCGAAGCCGCGCGCAAGGCCCGCGAGATGACGCGCCGCAAAGGCGCGCTCGACATCGCGGGCTTGCCGGGCAAGCTCGCCGACTGCCAGGAGAAAGACCCCGCTCTGTCCGAGCTCTTCCTCGTCGAGGGCGACTCGGCCGGCGGCTCCGCGAAGCAAGGCCGCGATCGCCGCACCCAAGCCGTGCTGCCGCTCAAAGGCAAGATCCTGAACGTCGAAAAAGCTAGATTTGACAAGATGTTACAGTCCGCCGAGGTCGGCACGCTGATCACGGCGCTCGGCTGCGGAGTCGGCCGCGACGAGTTCGACGTCAACAACCTCCGCTACCACCGCATCATCATCATGACGGACGCGGACGTCGACGGCTCCCACATCCGCACGCTGCTCTTGACGTTCTTCTACCGGCAGATGCCCGCGCTCATCGAGCGCGGCCACATTTACATCGCGCAGCCGCCGCTCTACAAGCTCAAGCGCGGCAAAACAGAGCACTACGTGAAGGACGACGGCGAGCTCAACTCGTTGTTGCTCAAGAGCGCCACGGACGAGGCGTCGCTCTACGCCGAAGCCGGTGCGCCGCCGATCCAAGGCGCGACGCTCGAGAACCTCGCGCTCCACTACATGGAAGCGAACTCGATCATCCGGCGTTGGGGCCGTCGCTACGACCCCGACGTGCTGCGCACGTTGATGTCGATGGATGCAATCGCGCCCGCCGACCTCGACGACGCGGAGCGCCGGCGGCTGTGGGCGGAGCGGCTCGAGCAAGCGCTCGGGCGCATCGCCGACAGCGGCATGCGCTATCGCGTGCGAGCGCAACAAGGCGGCGAGGGCGCCGACCCGAGCTTCACCGTGACGCGCGAGCATCACGGCGCCGTGGCCACGAAGACCTTCCACGCGGGATTCTTCGGCTCGCCCGAGTACCAACGCTTGAGCGCGATCGGCCGCGAGCTCAAGGACGTGCTCGGCGCGACCGCTTACGTCGCGCGCGGCAAGGAGCAGCGTGACGTGCAGACGTTCGCCGAGGCCATCGAGTGGCTCATGCTCCAGGCGAAGCAGGGCCAGACGATCCAGCGCTACAAGGGTCTCGGCGAGATGAACCCCGAGCAGCTCTGGGACACCACGGTCAATCCCGAGACCCGTCGCCTCATGCAGGTGCGCATCGAGGACGCGGTGGCGGCGGACGAGATTTTCACGACGCTCATGGGTGACCAGGTCGAGCCGCGCCGCGAGTTCATCGAGCGCAACGCCCTCGCCGTCGCGAACCTCGACGTCTGACGAAAGCTATTGCGGGCGAAGCGTCTCGAGCGTCCCCTCGATCCACTGCTGCGCCCGGTC
>DATFFV010000209.1:0-4869 GCA_035249885.1 Gammaproteobacteria bacterium
CACGCGGTGCTCGGCGTCGGGGCGTTGCGCTGCGTAGAGCTCGCGCGCGTCGATCGCGGCGAGCAGCTCCTCGGCGACTGCGGCCGTCGCGCGCGGCACACGCAGCTCGAACCCGCGCGGCACGTATTTGTCGCCGGCCCAAACGGCGTCCGTGAGCGCAGGGTTGAGCGCGCGCAACGCGTTTTCGCGCATGTTGAGCGCATCGGCGAGCGTGTCGACGGTCATGAAGGCGGGAACCGCGATCGTGGCCGTGTCCGAAGGCGGGTCTACTTTGAGGTTCGGAAAATAGCGCTCGGGGTTCGCATCGATCTCGAGCGCTGCGAGAAACGCCGTGTAGAAATTCCGCGACGCGAAGCCGAACGAGCGGCTCTGATATTTCGCGACTATGGTCTCGATGTTGGAGGTCTTTTGTTGGTCCACGGCCCGCCGCATGCCCGCGAGGCCGTGGTTGTAGGCCGTGAGGGCGAGCGGCCAGGTCTGGATGACGCTGTAGTTGTCGGCGAGCAGGCGCGCGGCGGCATCCGTCGCAAGGAATGGATCGCGGCGCTCGTCGATGATGTGGTCGATGCGCATGTAGCGCACGCCCGTCGAGCGCGTGAACTGCCAGAGCCCCGCCGCACCGACTTTCGAGTAGGCCGTGGGATCGAACGACGACTCGACGTGCGGCAGCGCCGCGAGCTCGGGGGGTAAGCCGCGTTTGGCGAGCACTTCGTGGATGTGGGGTTTCCAGGCGCCGGAGCGCTCGAGCCCGGCGCGGAATCGATCCGACTGGCCGAGCTGGAAGCGCAACCGGCCTGCGGCCGCGCGAAATTCGGCGTTGCTCGTGCCGTCGGGGAACAGCGCAAGCACGCGCTGCTCGTCGTCGTCGAGTCCTTCGCGCGCGCCGCTCGCGAGCTTGGTCAGGATGGTGCGCGTGGCCTCGTTGGCGCGCTCGACGCGCCGGCGCCGCTCGCGCGAGCTCGCGCCGTCGGGCAGCCGAACCGTCTGATAGACGATGTCGAGACGCAGCGAATCGTGGATGAATCCCGAGCGCGTATCGACCTCGGTGTAAACGCGCGTCCAGAATCGCACGGCGCTTTCGAGCTCGGCCGGGCGGGGGAACAGCTCGTTCTGCGCGTTCGCGCCGAAGGTGGTGACGAGGAGGGCGAGGCTGATCGCGAGCGTCCGAGAGACAGTGCGCATGATTCGGTTCCGCTACCCGTGATGCTGGTCGTGGACTTGGATTATGTCGACCGCGTCTGGCGCCCGTCCCGGAATTGGTTCACGTCCGGGCACGGTATCGCTTGAGACAGCTGAGTCGGCCGTATTTTTTCTGTGTTTCTATCGAGTTACGCCGGGAAAGTACCGCAACCTCTTGGTCGCCGTCAAAGGGTCGTCAAGACAGCGGCAGCATGACGTGCGACCGAAACCCCGGCCGCTCGGCGAGCCGGGCGCGCCAGGCGCGTACGGCCGCGAGCGGGGGGCGGTCGATACCCGCGATCTCGAGCCAGCGATGGGCCGTGGCGCCCACGGGGATGTCGCCCATCGTGAACGCGTCGCCGGCGACGTAGGCCTGCCTCGCGAGGTGGGCGTCGAGCAACTCCATGGCCCGGTTCGCCTCGGCCGTGTGGTGCGCGATGGCGCCGGTATCGCGCTCTGCGGGCGGGCGGCGCACGAGATTCTGAAACACGATCGAGACCGGCCACACGAGCGTCGAGAGTTGCCAATCCATCCACCGCTCGGCGAGCGCGCGCGCCTCGGGCGAAGCCGGATAGAGACCGCCGAACGCGTGCTTGCCGGCGAGATAGCGCACGATCGTGTTCGACTCCCAAAGCGTGAACGCGCCGTCTTGAAGCAGAGGAATGAGGCCGTTCGGGTTCAGCGCGAGATACCACGGCTCCTTGTTCCGGCCGTGCGCGAGTCCCGCGTCGACGCGCTCGTAAGGAATACCGATCTCCGCGAGGCACCAGAGCACCTTTTGGACGTTCACGGAGTTCGTGCGGCCGAAGATCGTCAGCATGCGCGTGTTATTCTGACACGGCAGGGCCGGAGCGAGGCGTAGTCGATCATGCGAAGAGCGTTCAGATGGTCGTTGTTGCTCGTGGTGCTGCTCGGGGCGCTAAGCGTCGTGCTGCTGGCCGCGACGGTGTATACCTACGACCGGCTCACGGCCGAGACACTGATCGCGGAGCTGCGTTTCGACGAGACCGGCGACCGGCAATACGTGGCCCACCTGCGCACGGGCGATCGCTGCGACGAACGCACGTATCCCGTGTTCGGCGATCAGTGGCGCGTCGACGCCGAGTTCCTCAAATGGAAGTACTGGGCGATGCTGCTCGGCCTCGACTCGCAGTACCGGCTCGATCGTCTCGAGGGACGTTATCGCTCCGCCGCCGAGCAGAACACCGCGCCCAACGTGGCGCACGATCTCGCAGAGCGCACGGCCGTCGACGTCGTCGCGGTCGCCGGGGCGCTCGGCTCGCTCAACTTCTTGCTCGACGCGACCTACGGTAGCTCGACGTACGAGGACATCGACGTCGGCAACGTCTATTACGTCTTTCGCACGACGACGGGCATCATCACACGCCACGAGCCGCGGCCCCTGGCGCCGCCCGCCGGCGAGGCGTTATCGGTCACGATCGACGGCGCGTGCGGCGAGCCGTCGCTGCCGCGCCGTCTCGTCGGCTGGGCCGATGACGGCGCCCTGGCGGTCCTCGATCTGACCGGATTCTGAGAGCCGCCCGGGCCGTGGACACGGTCACGATCGTTCTTTGGCTCGCGGCGGGGGTGCTGATCGTCATCGGTGTGCTCGGCCTCGTGCTGCCGGCGTTGCCGGGTGCGCCGCTGATCTTCCTCGGCGCACTGCTCGCGGCGTGGGCCGAGGACTTCGTCTACATCGGCTGGGGCTCGTTGACCGCGCTCGGCGCGCTGTCGGCGCTTGCGATCGCCGTCGACTTCATCGCGAATGCGTTCGGCGTCAAACGTTTCGGCGCCTCGGGACGTGCCGCCTGGGGCGCGACGCTCGGGGCGCTCGTCGGCATTTTCTTCGGCCCCGCCGGCGTGCTCGTGGGGCCTTTCATCGGCGCCGCGCTCGGCGAGCTTTCGCTGCGACGGAACATGGCCGCCGCGAGCCGCGCGGGCATTGGCGCCGCGCTCGGTTTCGCGCTCGGCGCGGCTGCGAAGCTCGCGATCGCCGTCGCGATGGTGGGCATCATCGCCTTCATGCGGCTTC
Organism: Gammaproteobacteria bacterium; assembly: GCA_035249885.1. Taxonomy (GTDB): domain Bacteria; phylum Pseudomonadota; class Gammaproteobacteria; order Steroidobacterales; family Rariloculaceae; genus FEN-1219. Next base: position 3,212 of record DATFFV010000209.1, read on the forward strand.
TTTAGAAACCTGGCGCCGGGCCGGCCCGGTGTTGGCCGGGCTTGAATCCCATGGGGCCCGGCCCCACCCAATGCGCCATCGCTGATTTCACCCTTTTAGGAGGCGTACACATGGTTATTCGAGTGCGAGACCCCTTTGCTGCGCTGCTCGGCTTGCAGCGCGCCATGGACGGCGTCATGGGCACCGATTGGTTCGGCAGCCGGACCGCGGGCTCGGGCGCGTTCCCGCTCGTCAACGTTTTCAACGACGGCGAGGACTTCGTCCTCGTAGCCGAGCTACCGGGCGTCAAGAAGGAGGACCTCGACGTCCAGGTCCGCGGCGACACGCTGCGCATCCAAGGCAAAAAGACGATCGCGTACGACGACGGCGCGAGCGTGCATCGGCGCGAGCGTGCGGCCGGGCAGTTCGATCGCACGTTGACGCTGCCCGCGGAGCTCGACGCCACCAAAGTGTCGGCCGAGTACCGTGACGGCGTGCTCACGCTGCGCTTGCCTCGTGCCGAAAGCGCCAAGCCGCGCACCGTCACGATCAACTGAGTTACGGAGGGATAAGAGATGAGCATCGCCACCAAAGAAGTTGCGCTGCCCGAGAAGCGCGAGGTAACGCCGGCCGAGGAACGCACCGAAGCCGGCAAGTTCTTCAGTCCCTATACCGACATTCACGAGACCGAGCAGGCCGTGATCGTGTCGATGGAGATGCCCGGCGTCGACAAGAGCTCGATCGACATCCGCCTCGATAAGGGCGTGCTGACGGTCAAAGGCACGGTCGACGCGGCGCGTTACGAGTCGCTGCGGCCGATCTACTCGGAGTTCAGCGTCGGCAACTACGTGCGCACGTTCACGGTGTCGACGAAGATCGACAGCGCACGCATCTCGGCGACCGTCGCCGACGGTGTGCTCACCATCGAGCTGCCGAAAGCCGCCGAAGCGGTCGCGAAGCGAATCGCGGTGAGCTAGCGGGCGTCGACATCGCCGCCCGGATGGCAGCCCGGTATCGAGGGGTCGTTTCGAAACGCTGGGCGCCAGGGATGGCGCCCAGCGAGCCTACAGGGACGTACTTGCGGCGTTTTCGAAACGACCCCTCGATGCCGGGCTGCCGCACGACGCGCGTGACCGGTCACTCGAGTCCAAACGCAAGGAGAACGTTCCCGGGCGTGCCAACAAAGCCACCGTTGCCGGCCGTCACATAGACCATGCCGCCCGCGACGACGGGCCCCGGGCCGTCGATCGCGCCGCCGTCGGCTTTGACGCCGTTGACCGTCGGGAAGTCGCGGTTCGTGTCGAACGTCCAGAGGACGCGGCCGTCGGCGCTCGCATAGGCGCGCACCGCGCCGTCCGCGGAGCCCGAGAACACCACTCCCGGAATCGCCGTGAGCGCCGCCGATTGGGCGGGGCTGCACCCCGGGCCCGCGGTGCACACGGGCGCGGGAGGCGGCGTGAACCAGAGTCGTTGGCCCGTCGCGAGGCTCACCGCATGCAGCCCGCCGGGCTCGGGCGTGAGCTGGTCGGCGACGGCGAAGTAGGCGTTCGTGCCGTCGACGGCCGCGCCCCAGACGCCGCCGACGGGACTGCCGCGGCCCCAGCGGTACTCCCAGATCTCGCGGCCGCGGCGCGCCGGGTCGAGCAGGTAGGCGACGCCGGATTTCTGCGTCACCACGA
>DATFFV010000210.1:0-3219 GCA_035249885.1 Gammaproteobacteria bacterium
CCGCTCGTCGTCGGCCACGGGCATGATGCGCTCGATGGCGCGCGCCGCGCCCTCGCGCCGCGCTTCGAGTATCGGGCACGCGTGCTCGCACGGCCGCCGGCCGTCGCGATCGCGCTGCGGCTTGAGCACGTCGCCACAAAACACTCCGATCGCGTTCGCTGCGTCGACCTTGAGCAGCCGCTCCGCCTGCGGGTTCAAGAACCGGATGCGCCGCTGCGCGTCGACGGCGTAGACACCCTCGATGATGCCGCCGAGCACGACCTGCGCCTCGGCCTCGCGGCGGCGCAGCTCGCCCGTGAGCTCGACGAGGTTGCGGCGCATCTGCTCCATGGTGTTGCCGAGCGTCGAGAGCTCCTTGCCGCCGCCGGCACGGAACGACGTCGTGAGATCGCCCGAGCCCAAGCGCTGCGCGGCCTCCGTGAGGCGCTCGATCGGGCTGATCCAGTAACGGCCGAGAAACACGGCGCCCGCGGCCGCGAGCGCCGCGATCGCCACGGCCCAGAGCAACATGCGCCAGGCGACCGCGTCGACGGGGGCCGCGATGTCCTCGGCCGGCAGCGTGGCCTGCAGCAACGCGACGGTCTCTCCGGTCGCGGCAGCCACCGCGAGGCTCGAGACGTAAGCGTCGAGCTCCTCGACGTAGGCCGCGATCGGCTCGTCGCGCAGCAACGCGTCGGAATGGACGACGGCCAGCGGGCCTTCGCCGTGCTGGAAAGAGTCGTAGTCGATGATGTCGATCGCGAGCCCCGCACGCCTGCTGAGCCGCTCCGCGAACGCGCCGTCGAGGCGGCGCAGCGTGACCACCGAAAAACCGTCGGAGTCGACGACGGGGGCTATCGCACCGCCGACCGCCGTGGCCGCGGTGGCGCCCGTCACGAGGAAACGCTCGCCCTGCTCCGTGGCCGCGTCGAGCACGCGTTGCCAATCGAGATCGTTCATCGTGGCCGTCACGATCTCGCCGTTCTGCACGATCGCACAGCCGTCGACTCCGGCGCCTTCGCAATTGCGGCTCAAAGTGGTCAACACGGCTTCGCGCGTCGATTCGCGCAGCAACCTTTGCAACGTGGGCCGCTCGCCGAGAATGCGTGCCGCGGTTAGAGCCTCGTCGGTGCTCTGACGAATGCCCTCGCGCGCCGCGGCGACCGCGAGCTCCACGCGCGTGAACGCCTCGGCCCCCGCTAGGTCGCGCAGCGCGTTGACGCCCGACACATACATCGAGCCGACCGCTAGCGCTACGAGCAAGCCCGTGGCGATCGCGAGCCGCCCGGCGAGACCGGGCATGTGGAATTTCATCCCGGCGAGACCGGGGATCTGATTCTTGAGCCAGACAAGATCACGCATGGCGAGATCACGCACGCCGGCGCCGCGCGCCGAACGCCTCGACGACGGTCTTGACCAGCAGCGTCAACAGCGCGATCGACATGAGCAGCGAAGCCACTCCAAAGGCACCGACGAGATCATACTCGTCGTAGAGGACTTGGGCCTGGAGCGGCATCGTCGTCGTAAGGCCCCGGATGTGCCCCGATACGACGGCAACTGCGCCAAACTCGCCCATGGCGCGGGCGTTGCAGAGAATCACGCCGTACAGCAAACCCCAGCGGATGCTCGGCAGCGTCACGCGGAAGAAGATGGTCCAACCCCCGGCCCCGAGGCCCACGGCCGCCTCCTCGGCTTCGCGGCCTTGGAGCTGCATGATCGGCACGAGCTCGCGGGCCACGTACGGGAACGTGACGAACAGCGTCGCAAGGACGATGCCCGGGAGCGCGAACACGATTTGGATGTCGTTGTCGCGCAGCGTGGGCCCGAACCAACCCTGGGCGCCGAACAGCAGCACGAACAGGAGGCCCGCGATCACCGGCGAAACCGAGAACGGCAGGTCGATGAGCGTGATGAGCGCCTGCTTGCCGCGGAAGTCGAATTTCGCGATGGCCCACGCGGCCGCGACGCCGAAGACGGTATTGACGGGCACGACGATCGCAGCCGTGAGCAGCGTGAGGCGGATCGCCGCGATCGTATCCGGCGCTCGCAGCGCCGCGAGGTAGGCGTCGAGGCCGCGCGACAGCGCGTAGCCGAGCACCGAGGCGACGGGCACGATGAGGACGAGCGCGAGAAACGCGAGCGACACTGCGACGCACACGGCGCGCGCCGCTTTGCTGCTCGGGCGCCGGTGAGTGCCGGGGTGCATCAGCGCGCCCCCGCGACGCGGCGGATACGCCACGCATTGATGGCGTTGATCGTGAACAGCATGACGAACGACACGCCGAGCATCACGAGACCGAGCGCCGCGGCGCCGACATAGTCGTATTGCTCGAGCTTGATGACGATGAGCAGCGGGGTGATCTCCGTGCGCAGCGGCAAGTTACCCGCGATGAAGATCACCGAGCCGTACTCGCCCACGGCGCGTGCGAGCGCCAACGTGAAGCCCGTCGCGAGCGACGGCAAGACCGTCGGCAGAATCACGCGGCGGAACACGAGCCAGCGGCTCGCGCCGAGCGATTCGGCGGCCTCCTCGATGGCCACGTCGACCTCCTCGAGCGCGGGCTGCACCGAGCGCACGACGAACGGCACGCCGATCAACGTCAACGCCACGACGACGCCGGTCCACGTGTAGGCCACCTGGATGCCGAGCGGCTCGAGCCAGCGGCCGATCCAGCCGCTCGGTGCAAACACCGTGGCCAGCGCGATACCGGACACGGCCGTCGGCAAGGCGAACGGCAGGTCGATGATCGCGTCGACGATGCGGCGCCCCGGAAAGTCGTAGCGCACGAGCGTCCAGGCGACGACGAAGCCGAACACGGCGTTGAGCGAAGCGGCGATGAGCGACGCTCCGAACGTGAGGCGATACGACGCGAGGGCCCGCGGCTCGGTCGCGACGCGCCAGAACTCCTCGAGCGGTAGGCTCGCGCCCTTGATGACGAGCGCGGCGATCGGGATCAGCACGATCGCCGTGAGGAACATGCCCGCGAAGCCGAGCGTCATGCCGAAACCCGGCAGAACGCTCGGACGGACCCAACCCTTGGCGGCGGCCATGACTTTAGGCTCGCGCCGTGCTCACCGCCGCGGCTCGGCGGCTGCGGCCTCGAACATGCGGTCGTAGATGCCGCCGTCGGCGAAGTGCTCCTTTTGGGCGCTCTCCCAGCCGCCGAACACTTGGTCGACGGTGAAGAGGCGCAGCGTAGGGAACTGCGCCGCGTGGCGCGCGAGGACCTCCGCGTCGAA
>DATFFV010000211.1:0-2453 GCA_035249885.1 Gammaproteobacteria bacterium
CCGCATCCGCTGCCGCGCGGCCGCCGAGGCGCTCGGCCAAACGGATCGGTACGCGCGGTGGCCGCCGCGCGGTTGAAACCCTCGAACGCGTAAGCCACCGCGCAACCGTACGTAGAACTTCGTATCGCGACGCCTGGCGCCCAGGTCTAGGTTGCTCAAGAGGGGGAGATTGTCATTAGTACGTTCGACCGGACGCTCGCCAAGACTAATCGTTGGCTCGACGATCTCGACGCGAGCCTCGGTTGGCACGATCGGGAGCGTTGCTACCAGGCGCTGAAAGCCGTCCTGCACGCGCTGCGCGATCGTCTGCCGGTCGGCGAGGCCGTCGATCTCGGTGCGTCCTTGCCGATGCTGATCCGTGGTTTTTACTACGAGGGTTGGCAGCCCGCGGCCACGCCGCACAAGTATCGCGACAAGGAGCATTTTCTCGCGCAGGTGCGCCACCGTGCGAGCTGGCTCGAGCCCGACGATGTCGAACGCGTCGTCACCGCGGTATTCGCCCTGCTCATGAGCGAGATCGGCGGCGGCGAGCCCGGTCAGGTCCGGCGACTGCTGCCGCCCGAGGTTCGCGAGCTCTGGCCGTTGCGCGGCATGTGAGTCACGACGTGAGGTGCCACCGTCTCTGCGCACTCTTTGCCCTCGCGCTGTGGACGCTGGCGGCAACGCGCGCTGACGCGCAACCCGCCGCGGCGAGCGACGCGCCACTCACCGAGCGCCTCTGCAACGCCTGCCACCGCGACAAGTTCGAGGCGAGCGGGCGCAACGCCCACGTCGCATTGTTCTCGCCCGAATCACAACAGAGAACGGGGCACACGATCGGCTGCACGAACTGTCACGGCGACGTGAGCCGGCACATCGGCGCCGGCGGCGGCCGCGGCACCGTCTTCGCGTTCCGCACGGAGCCAGTTGCCGAGCGCAATCAAGCTTGCCTCGACTGCCACCGAGCGTCGCACCCGACTTTCGACCGCAGCCCGCACGCACGCGCGGGGCTCGCCTGCACGAGCTGTCACAGCCAGCACGCCGGCGGCTCGACGGCGCTGCTGCGCGCGCCTGACGTACCGCAGGAGCTGGCGTCGCTCGGTGCAGCAAGCCGTCTTTGCTTCGATTGTCACAGTGCGCCGTTCGCGGAGCTCGCGCTGAACGAGCATCATCGGCTTCGCGAAGGTGCGCTCGAATGCACGTCGTGCCATAACCCGCACGCGCCCGCGACGCGGTCGTTGCTCGGCGGCTTCAAGCAACAGCAGTGCGCGGACTGCCACGCCGACAAGAGCGGCCCGTTCGTCTTCGAGCACGCCGCATCGCGCACCGAAGGCTGCACTGCCTGCCACACGCCGCATGGCTCGCCGAACCGCCACTTGCTCGCGCACCAACGCGTCGCGGAGCTCTGCCTGGGCTGCCACGCGGCCGTGCCGCAGTTCCACGCGGGCTTCAATGCGGCCGCCCCGCCGCGGTTTGGCCTCGACACGCAGTGCACGAGCTGCCATGCGGCGATTCACGGCTCGAACTTCCACCCGTTCTTCCTGCGATGACGCGACTCCTCGCCGGCATCTTGCTCGCCGCGCTGCTCGCCACCGCGCCGCTGGGTCGCGCGCAGCCCGCGGCCACGTCGCCGCTCACGGGTTCCGCGTCTCTCGGGACGCGCAGCCTCGACGTCGAGGGCACCGACGCCAAGTTCCGCGAGGACTTGAACCTCGATGCGGGCCCGCGTCTCTTCGATCTGCGTCTTCGCTACGAGCCCGAGGGCACGGCCGGCGCCGCCGTGGACCGGCTCGAGCTCGATGCCCAGGGATTCGGCGGCGACCCGTTCGAGAATCTGCGTTTCTCCGTCCGCAACTTCGGCCACTACCGCGTCGCGCTCAACCGGCACCGTTCGAAGTTCTTCTACGACGACACGATCCTACCGGCGGCGCTCGCGAGCGTGAGCGGATCCACAGGCGGCGACTTCCACCGCTTCGATTTCGAGCGCACGCGGACGACGGCCGATGTCGAGATCGACGTGGCTCCGGCGACGCAGCTCTCGCTCGGCCTCGAGCGGCAGACGCGCACGGGAGCGAGCGCGACGACGCTGACAGTCGAGCGCGACGAGTTCGACTTCGATCGGCCGCTCGACGAGTCGCTCGACGGCCTGACGTTCGGCGTCCGGCACGCCTGGCGCCGCGCGACGTTGATCGTTACCGAGGAGCTGCGCGACTTCAGGAACACGAGCGAGCTCGTGCTGCCGGGCGCATCGCCGGGAAGGAACTTGACCGATGGCGCATCGCTGAGTTTCTTCACGCGCGACCAGTCGTACGACTACGCGAGCCGCGGCCACGCTCTGCGCGTCCTCGCGAGCCCGACGGCGCGCGTCGACCTCACGGCCGCCTGGCGGCGCGAGGACCTCGATCTCGATGCGCACGCGAGCGAGCAGGCGCTCGGCACAACCTTCAGTGGCGCACCGCTCGCGACCGCGGCCG
>DATFFV010000212.1:0-4738 GCA_035249885.1 Gammaproteobacteria bacterium
CGGCGCTCGACCGTCGGCCCGAGCGAGCTCGCCGCGGAAGCGCGCGAGTGGCTCGCGGCCGGAGCGCGGATCGTCGGCGGCTGCTGCGGCACGACACCCGAGCACATTCGCGCGCTGGAACGGATCCGTTCCCCAACGCCAAAACCGTGATGCATAACCGCCCGGGCAGCCGGCGCCCCACGGTACGATCCGTGGTCGGAGGGCCCAGCGTGGCGAGATGCGCAGCGAATAATCGGAACTTGGCTTTCCTCTGGGCGCCGCTTGCCCTTTGCACGGGCGCGTGCGGTGGCTTCGGGACGGCACCGGCGACGAGCTCCGCACCGCCCGTCGCCGCCGCTCCCGCTGCGGCCGTTCGATCGCCCGGGTCGCCGGCATCGAGCAGCGAAGCGCTCGAGGCGCGCATCGACGAGCTCGAGTTGCGCCTGCTCGAAGCGCGCGCGCAGCACCTCGACGTTCAAGCGCGGCTCGACGACGCACGGCGTGAAGTCGTGCGGGCGATGGCCAAGCTCCAATCGCAGGCGACACGAGCGGAAGCGGCGTCGGGCATGGCCGAGGCGGAGATCGCGCTGCAAGCCTTACCGCCGACGACGGCGGGCCAAAGCGCTGCCGAAGGCGCGCGGCTCATGAAGGAGTCGACGGCAGAATTCGACGACGAGAACTACGGAGGCGCGCTGTATCTCGCGAACGAAGCCAAGAGTGCGGCGGCCGCTGCACGCAGTCAGCTCGCGGGGGCCGACCCGGTGTCAGCGCGGCCGGACGAACGATCGTTCGCCGTGTCTCTGCCGCTGCAGACGACTTCGTCGGCGAACGTCCGGGAAGGGCCCGGCCTTTCCTTCGCCGTGCTTTTCGTGCTGCCGAACGGCGCACCGCTGACGGGTCATTCCGCTGCGGAACAGTGGCTCCGCGTCACGGATGAATCCGGTCGACACGGCTGGATCTCGCAGAGGCTCATCCGCGCACGGCCCTGATCGGCGTCGCGGCTACGATCACGCGATTGCGGCCGCCGCGCTTCGCCTCGTAGAGCGCCGCGTCGGCGACGGCGATGAGTTTCTCGCCGGTGTCGCCATGCAGCGGGAACTCGGCGACTCCGATGCTCACAGTCACGTGCCCGGCCGGCGCCGGCAGCGTCTCCAGGCGCCGGCGAATGCGCTCGGCTAAATCCGCAGCTCCGCGCGCCTTGGTCTCGGGCAGCAAGACGAGGAACTCCTCCCCGCCGTAGCGCGCCACTAGATCGACGTCGCGAGTCTCCGTGCGCAGGATCGTGGCCAACTGTTTGAGTAGCTCGTCGCCGGCCGGATGACCGTGAGCATCGTTGTAACCCTTGAAGTGGTCGACATCCGTCATGAGCACAGCGAACGTATGCTTCAGGCGCTGCGAGCGCAGCACTTCGTTGCGAAGCACCTCCGTCATGCGCCGCCGGTTGCTGAGCCCCGTCAAAGCGTCGGTCACGGACAGTCGCTCGAGCTCCTGCCGGCCGGCGCGCAGGCGCACGACCATGTTCTTGAAAACTTCGGTGAGGTAGCCGATCTCGCCGCGCGCGACCGGCAAATCGACCTCGAGGTTGCCGCCCGCAACCTTCGCGGCGGCTTTGGTGAGGCGGTCGAGCGGCCGCACGATCAACAGGCCGAGGACATAACCGAGGCCGCCCGCCAACACCAACGTGGCCGCGGCGATCAAGAATGCAGAGTTGCGCAGGCGGGCGAGCTCCCCGTACACCTCGGCCGCGGGAATTTCGGCTACGACTACCCAATCGAGGCCCGGCACTTGGCGCATGTGACCGACGACCTGCTCGCCGGCGGCGTTCACGAACTCACTCGCCTCGCTTTCGTCCGCGGCGCGTGCCCGGACGAGCTCGGCGTCGTAACGCGGCATCGTCAGCGCGGCGCCGGCGTCGGCCGAGCTGGTGACCGGACTGCCTTCCTCGGTCAGCAACGACACCTGGCCTGCTTCACCCGGCACGAAGCGGCGCAACGTATCCGCGAACGCCTGCAAATCGACCGTCGCCGTCATGAGGCCAAGGATCGCCTCTTCGCCCGTGCGAATCGGCACGGCGATCACCATCTCGGGCGCGCCGCTCGCCTCATTCCAATATGTCTTGCCGACCACGAATTCCGGGTTGCGAATTTGCGCCTGCCAATCGGCCGGCAGCGTCACGGCCTCGGCGGGCTCGGCGCCCGCCGCAACGATGCGACCCTCTGCATCGAGAATCCGAATGTCGCTGTAGTCGTCGAACCGCTCGCTTACCGATCGCAAGTAGTCCGTGAGCCGCTCGCGCGAGCCCGACGGCTCGGCACGATCACGGCTTCGCGGCAGCAGCGCGACGTTCTCCGTCACCTCGTACGAGCTCGCGAAAACGCGCAGCTCGTAGAGCCGCTCTTTCAACCAGAGATCGAGCTCGCGAGCCGTCTGCACGCTTGCGCTGAGCACCTCTTGCTTGGCCTTGGCAGCCAACGAACGCTTGTTCTCGACGTAGGAGATCCAGGTCGTGGCGAACGACGGCAGCAACGTTGCCAGCGCCGCGAGGACGAGGATTAACACGCGGATGCTGTCGGGCCGAAGAATGCGCAGGCGCGCCGTAACGCTGGTTGATTCCGTTTGGCTCACACTTCCACGGCCGGCAGCGCGCTCCCGAGGGCGCAGTCGACACACCGTACCGCAAGCACGCTTGCGCGACCGTGCGCAGTCCGCAGTTTCACTCCCACATCGGAGCCGGGCACGGTCGCGTCGTGCGGCTGTCGGTGCGCGGGGGCATCAGTCGGGTTGAGGGATGGGGCCGACGTCCTTCGGCACCTGATAGCCGCGCTGCACGGCGGGCCGCTCCGCTACGCGTAAATACCAACGCCGCACGTTCGGATAGGTCGCGAAATCGATGCCCTGCCATTCGTAGCGCGCGATCCACGGCCAGGTCGCGATGTCGGCGATCGAATAGTCGCCGGCGAGGTACTCGGCGTCGCGCAGGCGCCGATCGAGCACGCCGTAGATGCGCTTCGCCTCGTCGCCGTAGCGCTTCTCGGCGTACTCCGACTTGCCGCGGTTGAACTTCAAGAAGTGATGCGCCTGACCGAGCATGGGCCCCACGCTGCCCATCTGCATCATGAGCCACTCGACCGTCTGCCAGCCGTTCTTGCCGCTACCCTTGAGCGCCCCCGTCTTGTCGGCGAGGTAGAGCAGAATCGCGCCCGACTCCATGAGCGAGAACCCGGCGTCGTGATCGACGATCGCGGGAATCTTGTTGTTCGGGGAGAGCGCGAGAAATTTGGGATCGAACTGCTCGTTGGCGTTGATGTCGACGGGGATCGCGCGGTACGGCAACCCGACTTCCTCGAGCATGATCGACACTTTGCGGCCGTTGGGCGTGGTCCAGGTGTAGAGGTCGATCATCGCGGGCACGCTCGGCGTCCAAGGAGCGACGATTTTAAGGTCCGACGCCCTTGCCATGCATCCCGTGCCTAACGAATCATAGGCGCCGTTCCCACGAGACTTCCGTCATGCCGTACGCTTTGGTCATCGCCATGCAGGTCGCCGCCGCCGTGCATCTGTTCGTCACGAGGCGCGACATGCGCTGGCTGTTCCTCATCATCCTGGTGCCGGGCCTCGGCGCCATCGTGTACTTCATCATCGAGGTGCTGCTGCCGATGGGGTCGAACCCCACTGCACAGCGCGCGTGGCGTCGCGCGCAGAAAGCCATCGATCCGAATCGGGGCTTGCGCGAAGGCTCGCTGAACTACGAGCGCAGCCAGAACATCGAGAGCGCGGCCAAGCTCGCCGACGAGCTCACGAAGGCCGGCCGGCACGCCGAAGCTATCCGCATCTGCACGGAAGCGCGCACGGGCATCTTCGTCGACGACCCGAAAATCTTGCTGGCGCTCGCGAACGCGCAGTTCGCGGCGAGTGACCATGCCGCGACGATCGCGACGCTCGACCACTTGCGCGCGCAGAACCCCGGCTTTCGCTCGGCCGACGGCCACCTCGTCTACGCACGCGCGCTCGAAGAGAGCGGCGCCACGGAGCGTGCGCTCGAGGAGTACGGGGCGCTCGCGAAGTATTACCCGGGCGCCGAGGCGCGCGTGCGCCAGGCCGTGCTCCACAAGAAGCTCGGTCAGACGGCACGCGCGACCGAGCTGTTCGCGGCCGTGCTCCAGGACGCGCGTCTCGCGCCGAAGCACTTTCGCACGAGCCAGCGCGAATGGATCGAGATCGCCGAGCGCGAGAAGCCCTGACGTCAGAGCAGCGCGAGGCTGATCTCCGGAAACGCCATGAGCAGTATCGTCACGGCGAGCGTGATGAGCACGAACGGCAGCGTGCCGCGGAAGATCGTCGCGAGGCTCATCGTGTCGTCGCGGAGGCTCGCCTTGATGACGTAGACGCTCAAGCCGAACGGCGGCGTCAACAGGCCGACCTCGATCGCGATCGTCGTCACGACGCCGAACCACACGAGGTTCGCGCCGAGCGCCGCCGCAACCGGCAACGCGAGCGGCAGCATGATGAGCATGATCGATGTCGAATCGAGCAGCATGCCGAGCACGAGCAGCAACACGAGGTAGGCCGCGAGGAAGCCGAACATACCGAGACCGGTGCCACCCAAGAACGCGGCCATGTCCTGCGGCAGCTCGGAGAGCGTGAGCATTCGGCTGAACGTGCTCGCCGCGATGATGAGGAACAGGATCGAGACCGATACCTGCCCCGCCTCGCTCATGACGTCCCAGAGCTTCGCCCACGTGAGCCGGCGCTTCACGAG